>CAZUBP010000048.1:0-9549 GCA_964618605.1 uncultured Lachnospiraceae bacterium
CCCTCTTCATGAACCATCTCATCCGTCTCTCGGGTCATGGCTGTCCGGATCCCTTCAGCTTCCAGCAAATCCCTTACCTTCAGGGCTATGGTCAAATTGATATCCTTTTCCAGACAGCCATCCGCTGCTACTTTTCCCGGATCTGCACCACCGTGACCGGCATCAATCACCACTACCGGCTGTGAAGTTTCTGTGCTGGCTGTCAGCATGGCCGTTTTTTTCGACAACAGATAGATGCTCACCAGGAGCAGCACAGCCAAAATAACCTCTATAGACCTTTTTCCCACAAAAAAAGCTCCTGTCTGGCTTTTTTTCAATATATGCCGGACAGGAACCTCTTTATCCTGTAAATTATGCGTTGCGGAACAATTTTTCCATTTCCTCTTCTGTTATCTCTTCAGCCTCATCCAGATCATCTTCCGTAACCGCCTCCTGGGTCTCCCCGGTTTCTTCTGTATGATCGTTCTCCAGCCAGTCCACATCGGACAGGTCGCTCAGGGAGGAGGGCATAGTGGAAATAATGCGATGAACTTCTTTATAGGAGGACATAAAACGTTTCTGGGCCTGATTGATCAGTTCCACGATATCATTCATCTCATCCTGCACAGCAAGATATTTCTTTTTCCCCTCAGCCAGCTGTTCGTTTACTTCATTCTGTACCTGTGCCATCCGCTCCTTGGCTTCACGGTCTGCTTCCTCCCGCATAGCCTTTGCTTCCTGCTCTGCCTGTTTCAGCATCTCATCACATTTGTTTCTGGCATCCTCCAGCATAGCATCTGCCTGGATCTGTGCATTAAAGATCAGACTGCCGATCTTGTCATAGTTATCCACGTATTTCTGGTATTTTTCTGTTACATCCTGTTCCAGCTTCTCCTTCTGGGCTTCCTTAAGCTCCAGACGTTTGGTCAGCTCTGCGATCTTCTCATCCCGGCTTTTGATCTCTTTTTCCAGATGCTTCTTTTCCCGAAAAGCAGCATCCTTGATCTCTTCCACCTTCTGCGTCACGTCGTCCTTGTCATAACCACCCATCAACGTGGTTTTGAACATTTCATAATCCCCCATATGTTCTACCTCCTTATAAATACTGGCTCACTACCGTCCAGATTTCCTTATCCTCAAAGCCCAGCTTCCAGAAAGCGCCTCCTGCCAGCTGGTACTTATCAATCAGTTTCAGTTTTTCTGTGAGAGACTGGTCATCCTCCAGCCACATTTTCTGCAGATTTGCCTCTGTATCCAATTCCGCTATATTCTGTCCTGCCTGAGCATCCCAATAGATCTCCATCTGCTGCTCTGCAGCATAGGCATTGGCATCTGCCATACTTAAGGTCTGACATTCCAGGCTGCCGTTTTCATAATTTTCTATCCACAACCGGGTGTAGAAGGGCATGCCACTGATAACCTTCTGAGCCGGAACCTCCTTCAGCGTATCCTGCAGTCCCGTCTCCACAAAGGAAAGGGAAGCATTGGATCCTGCCTCTGTACTGCCGGAATAATACTCATCATAGCCCATAACGATCACATAATCTGCCACCTTACCCTGGACATCCCGATTATAATGAGCGGAAAAGGTAGGTACAGGATCATCAATAGAGAAAACAAGTCCTCTCTCCCGGCAGGCAATGGACAATTCCCGCACCAGCTGTGTGTAATGGATAGCCTCGTCCTGCTTTATGGACTCAAAATCCAGATTAACACCGTCCATACCACAGGCCTCAGCTTCCGCCATCAGCTGGCTGATCATATTCTTTCTGGCTGCGGAATCTGACAGGAACGCCTTGTCGTCTATGGTATTGGTGAAATTGTCAATCAATCCCCATACCTCCAGACCCGCTGCATGGGCCTGCTGCACATAGTCTGCGGAGGCAAAGGAGGAAATATTCCCCTGCACATCCGTTACGGAAAACCAGGTGGGGGAAATAACATTCAGGCTGTCTGCTCCCTGTATACGCTCAGCCAGGGCATCATTTCCGCTGGCATAGCTCATCTGATGCCAGCCAAGGCAAATGGCCTCCTCCCGACTGATACTGGTGTATGTAGGTTCGTTTCCGGTAAAGCCAAGGGCATAGGCATCCGAAAGCTCCTGTGTCTGAGCATAGCCTACATAGCCCTCATGGGTCATTACCCGACTCCATTCTTCTCCATCTTCCAGAAGATAGACCTGATCCGTGTTTTTCAGCACTGCTGCCTTTTTGGAGGCTTCCTCTCTCACCCGGATGCCCTCTCCCTCTTTATCCGCGGAAGCTGCATCTGCCACCTTCTGCTCCGGATCTGTCATAACCACGATGGTCTGGGCATCTCCCTGATCCAGATACAGATCCATGATCTGGGTCAGATAGCTCAGGTTCACATACCAGGTATCTCCGGTATGGAGCACGGCCACATAGTCTGTGTCCACATGCTGTCCGTCCTCTTTCGTATAGCCCGTCTCTCCCGGGGTATAATACAAAATTTCCTCAGGGCCGGCATAAAGACCCTGCTCATTTTTCTCATCTATGTAAATGGGGCTGTCCAGCAGCTGCGCCGCCGTATCCCAGGGCAGGAAATACTCTGTCTGTCCCTCCGGCAAAACAGCATGTACCTCTGCCTGTGTACCGTCCTCCAGCACAATTACAGCCTCGTTCTCGCCGATATCGCCAAAATATCCGGACACATCCGCATACTTGTCGCCTATAAGCTCATCCAGCGATCCCGTCGTCAGGCCCACCAGCAAAAGCACAATGGCTGCCATCAGCGCAATCACAACTACCGTTATTTTCTTTTTCATTTATACTTACCCCTTATTCGCTAAAAATCGACAATGTTATTATAACAACTCTCTTGGCATTCGTCATCACCATTTATTCTTTTTCACAAAAAAGGCAAAAATTACCCGGAGAATCTCAGCGGATTCCCCGGGCTGCAATGCCGCCTGTCAGTTTTTGATGTATCGAAAGTTGATACGACGTATATTGCCGCTGTCATCGTACGCATAATCTCTCATGTAGGAACCTTCCTCGGCAGTGATACATGCAGCAGCAATTTCTTTAGGACTGGCCTCTTGTTCATTGAGTTCAAGCTCAATGCCTCTCTTTTGATAGGCCTTAAGTTCGGTTTTTATTTGCTTTTTCAATTTTTCTGTCATAGTGTTTTTTTGTGATATACTATTTTCTTTTCAGGGTGTATAACAGGAATAAGACCCATTCGGGCACACAGATACAGAGTGCTTAATATGTGTTTCGGTGGGGAAATATGCAGTGAATACTGCAGAAATGGAGACAGGATACATTGCTAAAAAGTGTGATATACTCCTTTCCAGCACATCGATCTGTACTTCGATTATAGTCCTGACAACAGTTAAAATCAAGATTATATTTACCCCATTTCCAACACAGGGGGAAATTCACCGACATCCGGTAATTTCTTAAATATTCGAGAACTTCTTTACATCCTTTGAACATATGGTATATAATGAACCATACACTAGAGAAAGTGTATTTAAAAAAGTACATTTTGTGCTTACCAGATACCGTAAGTCGTGTTTGAACTTCGGATAACACGGCGAAGGATTATAAAAGGATGTGATGATATGAAAATCGAAAGAATCAGCGATACACAGATTCGCTGCACCCTTTCCCGCGAAGATCTGGCGCGACGTGAAATCAACCTAAGCGAACTGGCTTATGCAACAGATAAAGCAAAAGCATTATTTCGGGATATGATCCAGCAGGCAAACGATGAATTCGGTTTTGATGCCGAAAATCTTCCCCTGATGGTGGAAGCCATCCCCATCATGCCTGACAGTATCGTCCTGATCATTACCAAGGTAGAGGATCCGGAAGAGCTGGACAGCCGCTTTTCCCGTTTTTCCCCCGGCAGCGACGGCAGTCCCTCCCGGGCTGACCTGTTAGCCCAGATGGTTGGTGCTGACGATATTATCGATCTCTTCCGGAAGCTTTCCGAAGCTGCCTCCGAGAAGAAATCCGACTCACGCTCCAACATGGCGGAAGCCAAAGCCGCCTCTTCCGAGCAGCAGACACAGGCACTGGATCTTTTACGGATCTTTGAATTCTACTCACTGAACGATGCTATTTGCGCTGCAGGAGCCATGAAGGATAAGTTCCAGGGTGAAAATGCCCTGTATCGTTTCGGTAAGGATACCTGTTACCAGCTGGTACTTCACCAGTCCGGTCAGACCCCCGAATCCTTCAATCAGGTTTGCAACCAGCTTTCCGAGTACGCTCATGGTGAGGCTTTCACAGAAGCCAACGAAGCCTATTTCAAAGAACACGCCCGCTGCATCATCCCTCAGGATGCCTTAAGCAAGCTGGCAGATTTAAGCAACTAAAAAGGAGACCCTCGGGTCTCCTTTTTCATTGCCTTAGCTTACTGTGCCAGGAAATCATTGATCTGATCTACCAGCATATCCGCATCCAGTCCATGTACCATGGCAGCCTCTTCCAGAGATTCGCCCTGAGAAGCCGGACAACCGATGCAGTGCATACCGGCTCTCATTAAAATCGCAATAATATTGGAATCTATCTGAATCAGATCAGCAATAATCATGTCTTTTGAAACTTTCTTTGCCATTTTGATGCCTCCTTTTTATTTGAGCACCATTATAGACAACCAACAGAAATCCTGCAAGATATAATTCAAAAATTTTATCAATATTAGTCTCAACTAAGGGCTTGTTTTCTTTAAAATTTTGGTTTATCATGTTGTTTGACCCGTGTTGGACGGGTACATCTACTATCAACCATTTAAGGAGGATTTTTAAAATGGCATATGTTATTACTGACGAATGTAAAATGTGTGGTACCTGTGAGGCTGAGTGCCCGGTTGAAGCTATTTCCGAAGGCGATGGCAAATATGTAATCGACGCTGATACATGTGCAGAGTGCGGTTCCTGTGCAGCTGTATGTCCTGCTGATGCAATCGTAGAGGGTTAATTTCGTACAATCTTTTTCTCCGGGACTGCTTCGGCATTCCCTGGAGATATTGCAATGAATATGAGGAACGCTCAGATAGTTGTCTGGGCGTTCCTCATTTTACTACCAAGTATCCCGTGAAAAGGTCTGGGAGACCTTTTCCTCTGGTTGCTTCTTCCTGTCCTGTGTTTTCTTTTCCTCTGCAGCCGCTGTCATTTTTCTGACCTCCTGCTGTCTGCGTATAGCCTCATCCAGCCTGCGATATCTGGCTTCCCGGCTTCTGCTTACGGCAACTTCCTTTACCACACGCTCCAGAATACGGTAAAACTGCTGTTTTTTCTCGTCCTCCTGCTGTGTATTTTCACGCTGGGGTGTTTTCTCCTGACTCTCCTCTTTGGAATGCGTCTGGGCCTTCCGTATATCCTTCAGAGATAATCCCTCTTTCTTCAGTTTCTGAATACTGCCGATGGCAGCAAATTCCGCTTCCGTATATACCCGGTGCCCTTTGGCATTTCGAGGTACCTTTAACAGTCCCTCCTCCTCCCAGTAACGAAGAACGTACGCCTCCACACCGCTTCTTTTGACAGCCTCCGAAATGGAACAGCCCTTCTCCTTCATAGCCCTACTCCTTCTCTTTATGCCGCAGCGGAAAATCTTTTGCTTTTTTATTATAGTCCCGGAAAATCTCCCGGACAATAAAAAGACGTCCAAACATTTTGACAGCTTTGGACGTCTTTTTCTGTTATTCTCTTTCATATTCCGGAATCTGATCCTCTGCGACAGGATCGGCAAATTTGGTGTATTCCGGTATCCATACCAGATTCACAGTACCGGTTGGACCGTTACGCTGTTTAGCGATATTGATCTCCGCAATATTCTTTAATTCATTATCCGCATCCCTGTTGTAGTAGGCATCACGATAAATAAACATAACCACATCGGCATCCTGCTCAATAGCTCCGGATTCACGAAGGTCGGAAAGCATGGGACGCTTGTCATCTCTTTTTTCCACCGCACGGCTCAGCTGTGACAGTGCAATCACGGGAATCTCCAATTCTCTGGCCAGTGTCTTTAAGGCCTGGGAAATTTCGGAGATCTCCTGCTGCTTGGAATCGGAATGTCTGTCCGCCTCCATTTTTTGCAGATAATCGATCATAACACAGTCCAAGCGTTTTTCCAGCTTCCGCTTGCGGCACTTGGATCGCATCTCTGACACAGAAATACCCGGCGTATCATCAATGATCAGTTTGGAACCGCCGATCTTATCTGCCGTGTACACCAGCTGTCCCCACTCTGTATCGCTAAGGTTACCGGTACGGATATTCTGGGCGTCAATATGGCCGTCACAGGCAAAGAGACGGTTTACCAGCTGTTCCTTTGACATCTCCAAGCTGAAGATGCAGACGTACTTATCGTCATGGAGCGCCATATGATTGGCAATATTCAAAACAAAGGCGGTTTTACCCATAGAGGGACGGGCCGCCACCAGAATAAAGTCTGAGGGGTGGAATCCTGCCGTACGTCGATCCAGATCTCTGTAACCGCTGGAAAGACCGGTGATATGGTTAGAGCTCTTGGAAGCCGCATCAATGGAATCCAGGGCGTTCATAACGATCTCCCGGATAGGGGTGAATTCTCCCTTATTTCCCCGCTGCAAAAGCTTAAACATCTTCTGCTCCGTAGTGGCCAGGATCTCACTGACATTTTCCTGATCCATATAGCAGGTGTTGGCGATCTCCTCATTCAGCTTGATCATACGACGCAGTGTCGCCTTATCACTGACAATATTGGCATAATACTTTACATTAGCTGAGGTGGGCACTGCATTAACCAGCTCACTGATGTATTCCACACTGCACAGCTCCTCCGGGACACCATTTTCCCGCAAACGGTTCTGCAGTGTTACCAGATCCACCGGCTGTCCCTCTGTATACAGCTCCGCCATGGCGGTAAACATGGCGCCATACTGCTGCTGATAAAAATCGTCCCCTGTCAGGATATCCGTAGCTACCATAATGGCATCACGGCTCATAAACATGGCACCCAGCACCGACTGCTCTGCTTCCGTATTGTGGGGCATGATCCTTTTAATGACGGCTTCTTCCAAAACGATTCCTCCTAGGCTTCCTTCACAACAACCTTGAGAGAGGCTGTTACCTTGGGATGCAGTTTAATAGTTACCATGGCTGTACCCAGCTCACGAATGGGATTCTCCAGAGACATTTTTTTCTTATCAATATCATATCCCAGCTGTGCTTTGGCGGCTTCTGCAATTTCCTTGGTGGATACAGAGCCAAATACCTTGCCGTTCTCGCCAACCTTGATGGAAAGCTCTACGGTTTTATCTGCCAGCTCTTTTGCAAATTCCTGGGCAGCCTTGAGATTTTCTGCTGCCACTTTATCCTCATGGGCCTTTTTCAGTTTCAGATCATTCAGATTCTTCGGAGTTGCCTCCAGTCCCAGCTTCTTGGGAAACAGCATATTTCTGGCATAACCGTCACTGACATTGACGATCTGATCCTTTTTACCCAGACTTTTTACATCTTCCAACAAAATTACTTTCATTATACTTCTCCTCCTTGGGTCATTTCCTTTAATGTGTTCTTTAACAGTCGTTTGGCCTCATCCACGGATTTTCCTTTCAGCTGTGCACCGGCCACATTCATATGACCGCCGCCGCCCAGCCGTTCCATGATCACCTGTACATTCACTTCATCAATGGCTCTTGCACTGATATAGACTGTGTCCTTATACAGGGTAAGTACAAAGGAAGCCTTTACGCCTTTGATATTGAGCATCTCGTTGGCCGCCTGGGCACCTACAACGGTAGGGCTCTCTATGCCCTCTGTAGGGCTGACGGCGATAGCGTAACACTTCTCATACAATTCCGTGTTGGATATTGCTTTTCCTTTGGCCTGAAGATTTTTCATATCCTCCCGGAAAAGCTTGCGGATCCTGGTAATATCCGCACCGTTTCTACGAATAAAGGCTGCTGCCTCAAATGTACGCACACCGGTCTTGGTAAGGAAATTGTCCGTATCCACCATAATACCTGCATACAGGCTGTCTGCCTCAATATTGCGGATATGCAGCGTGTCATCAAAATACTGCAGTATTTCCGCCACCATCTCACTGGCGGAGGAAGCATAGGGCTCAATATAGGAAAGAGCTGCATTTTGGATCACTTCACCGCTTTGGCGATGATGATCCAGCACCACAATAGTTTCCACCATATACAGCAGATCTTCACACTCTGTATAGCTGGGGCGATTGGTATCCACCACCACCAGCATGGTATTCATGCTCACCAGTTCCTTCGCATCATGACTGGAAATAAACAGATCGTTTCCGTATTCCTTGTCCTTCAGGAAGGCATCCATCAACGGCCGGATAGCCGTCGTGGTATTATCCACTACGATATGGGCTTTCTTGCCCAGAGTTTTAGCCGCCCGATATATACCGATGCCGGCACCCAGAGCATCCGCATCCGGCATAGCATGTCCCATGATCAGGATACGTTCCTTATGGTACATGATCTCCCGAAGGGCATGGGCCTTTACTCTGGCCTTTACTCTGGTATTTTTCTCTGCATGCTGAGACTTTCCGCCGTAGAAGGAAAGATCGTCTCCACTCTTTACAACTACCTGATCACCGCCTCTGCCCAAAGCCAGCTCTATAGCCACACGGGCATAATCGTTGTTCTGTGCCAAAGTCGGTGCATTTTCACCTACGCCAATACTTAAGGTGACAGACATATCGTTGCCGATATTGACGGACTTTACCTCTTCCAGAATATCAAATTTCTTCTGCTGCAGCTCCGTCAGTGTCTTTTTATGCAGAACCACAAAGAATTTATCCTTCTCCAGCTTTTTCACAATAGCATCATGGGTAAGGAAATATTTATTGATCCGTCGTTCGATCAAAGCGGTCAACAGGGAGCGGCGCACTTCATCCACGCTTTCCATGGCCTCTTCGTAGTTATCAATATACACCAGAGCCGTTACCAGCTTCTCTTCCTTATTTTTCCGAATATAGCTGTTAAGCTCCGTAATATCCATGAGATACACAGCCAGCAAGCTGAACTGCTTTGACTGCACATCCAGGATCTCCGAATTTTCCGTCAGCTCCTCCACCGGAAGGGGCTTGATCTGCATACGGTAGTCTCTGCCATCCTTGCTCACAAAGAATTCCCTGATCTGATCCTCCGCAGGGAACCGTTCCGGAATCACCTGGGGGAAAATAACAGAAATACATTTATGATAATCCTTGGATTTCCCGATAACATTCATAAACAGCTTGTTCAGCCATAAAAATCTGCCGGAGCGGTCGATCAGCGCATAGGGGATCATCATATCCATCATAATACGCTTCTGCACCTGCCCGTAGTTAGTGGCAAAGGAAATCATCTCATCCACAAACCGCTTTTTCTGAGAAACGAAAACGATCCAGGCGATCAACAGATAAACAAAATCCACCAGCAGAGATATCAGTCCCGCCTGCACATTGATGCAGCCGACGCCTATACTTCCTACGACCAGCAAAAGGAACAGATAAAATGGCCAACGCAGATAAAAATTCAGAAAACCTTTAAAACGAATACCCTTATTCATACCGCCTCCGTGCTACACCCCACTGTATTTTT
>CAZUBP010000049.1:0-7269 GCA_964618605.1 uncultured Lachnospiraceae bacterium
CAGGCCAGAAATAAGATCAACCAGTGGTTCAAGCAGGAACTGAAGGAAGATAATATTATCAAGGGCAAGGAGCTTTTGAACAATTACTTCAAGCTGAAGGGCAAGGTGCTGGGAGAGTATACCAAGCCTGCCTATATTGATGCGGTGCTTCGGAAATACGGCTTCCGGGCCTGGGATTCCGTGCTGGCGGCTATCGGCCACGGCGGTTTGAAGGAGGGCCAGATCCTGAATAAGCTGGTGGAGGCCTATGACAAGGATCACGCCCAGATCCTTACGGATCAGGATGTGCTGAAGGCTACGCCGGAGGAAAAGACAGAGAAAACTGCCGGAAAACATGGCGCCATTGTGGTTAAGGGCAGTCACGATGTCAGCGTTCGTTTTGCCAAATGCTGCAACCCCATTCCCGGGGATGAGATCGTGGGCTTTGTCACCCGAGGCAGAGGCGTGACGATCCACCGTACCGACTGTGTCAATGTGCTGAATATGGATGGCCTGGACAGAGAGCGTATGATCGAGGCGGAGTGGCAGCCGGAGGAGACCGGCGGACAGCTGTTTGCGGCGGATATTACGGTATATGCCAACAATCGTACCGGCCTTCTGGTGGATATTTCCCGACTCTTTACCGAGAGAAAGATCGACCTGGCTGCCATGAATGTACGTACCAGCAAACAGGGCACGGCTACCATCAGCATGAGCTTTGAGGTACATGCCATTGAAGAATTGAACTATCTTATCGAGAAGGTTCGACAGATAGAGAGCGTAATAGATGTAAAACGAACCACAGGTTCGTGATAGGAGGAGTGTATGAAACAGGCTGTGATACACCAGAAGGTTCTGGGCATGGTTTCGACAAACTGTTATATCTGTATGCATGCAGAGACTAAGGAGGCCTTTATTGTGGATCCTGCGGACAGCGCCGAGACCATTATGGCTATGATAGCTCAGCTGGGGGCTATTCCCCAGGCGGTGCTGCTGACCCATGGTCATTTCGATCATATCGGTGCGGCGGATGCCCTGCGGAAAAAATATGAAATTCCCGTATACGCCCAGGCAGATGAGGAAGGGCTTCTGGAGGATCCCGCATGGAATCTGTCAGCCAAATGGGGAGTGGGAATTTCCCTGAAGGCAGATCATCTTACCAAAGACGGAGAGATCCTTGAGATCGCCGGTTTCCGGATCAGAGTGCTCCATACACCGGGCCATACCCAGGGGTGCTGCTGTTATGAGCTGATAGGAGAGGATATCCTGTTTTCCGGAGATACCCTGTTCTATATGTCTGTGGGCCGGACGGATTTCGTGGGAAGCAGCTCCCAGGCTATGCAAAACAGCCTTCATCGGCTGCTGACAGAGCTGCCGGAGTCCACCCAGGTACTTCCCGGTCACGGTGAATCCAGCAATATCGGTTTTGAAAAGAGGAACAATCCCTATGCTTAATATAGGTATAGAATTTAATCTGCACGACTTTGAATACGACGTGTATTCCCTGGTCAAAGCTTTCTATCCGGCGGCGGAAGTGAAGAACTTCTACGCCGGTGAGGAAGAAGCCGGGGAATTTTCGCTTTTGCTGAAGGTTGTGTATGAAGAAGAACAAATCACCACAGAGCTTTGGGAGAGGGAGTACCTTCTGGGCAGAAAAAACCAGAAGATAATTTACGCCAAAGACAGAAAGGAAACCAAGAACGTACTGAAACGGATGGTGTATTGCCTGCTGGCAGAGGAGACGGGGCAGACGCTGCCCTGGGGAACCCTTACCGGGATCCGCCCCACCAAGATCCCCATGCATTTGCTGGAGGAAGGGTGGAAAAACACCGCCATCGCCCAGTATCTTCGGGAGACCTATTTTGTCAGCCGGGAAAAGACGGCTCTGGCCGTGACCATCGCCAATCGGGAAAAGGCCATTTTGCAGGAAATGGACTATGAAAACGGTTACAGCCTGTATGTGGGCATACCCTTTTGCCCCAGTATCTGTCTGTATTGCTCCTTTGGTTCCCATCCCCTGAAACAGTGGGAAGCTCGGGTGGATGAATATGTAGACGCCCTGGTAAAGGAGCTGGAGTTTACTGCGGCAGCCTTTTCCGGGAAAAAGCTGCAGAGTATCTATATCGGCGGCGGTACCCCCACCACTCTGACACCGGAGCAGTCGGAGCGGGTATTGCAGGCTATTGTGACTTTCTTTGATCTGACAGAGGTGCGGGAGTTCACAGTGGAAGCGGGACGGCCGGACACCATTACCAGAGAAAAGCTGGCAGTGATCAAAAAGTATCCCGTCACCAGGATCTCCATCAATCCTCAGACCATGAACCAGAAAACCCTGGATATTATTGGCAGGAAGCATACGGTGGAGGATATCCAAAGAGTTTTTGCCGAAGCCAGAGAGCTGGGCTTTGACAATATCAACATGGATCTTATTGTGGGTCTGCCGGGAGAGGGGTATGAGGAGGTCGCCCATACCCTGGAACAGGTAAAGGCATTGGATCCCGACAGCCTTACCGTACATTCTTTGGCTTTGAAACGGGCCACCCGTCTCAACCTGTTCAAGGATACCTATACGGAAATATCCTTTGAAAACAGCAGGGAGATCATGGAGCTGTGTGAAAACACCGCCCGGGAGATGAACATGGGTCCCTATTATATGTATCGCCAGAAAAACATGGCGGGAAATTTTGAAAATGTGGGATATGCAAAGGTTGACAAAGCAGGAATATACAATATACTGATTATGGAAGAAAAGCAGACCATTGCAGCCTGCGGTGCAGGCGCTTCCACGAAGTTTGTCTTTGACCATGGCGCCAGAATCGAGCGTGTGGAAAATGTGAAATCTGTTGAACACTACATTCGTCGTATTGACGAGATGATGGAACGTAAGAAAGCAGGTATCGAAGCTTGGCTGAAATAAATACCGGAGAAAAAGCAGGACATCTCCTGGAATATACGCTGCTGGAACAGCTGGATCACGGTCTGGCAGTGAGCCGATATGCCGCTTCCCTGGCACGCCGCCTGGGCTGCGGGGAAGAATTTGTGCAGGAGCTGACCCTGGCAGGGGTGCTTCACGATATCGGCAAGATCCGTCTCAGCCGGTATGTGGAAAAAAGCACGTCCATGACGGTGGAGGAGATCAAGTATGTCCGCATGCACTCAATGTTTGGCTGCGAGATCGTGAAAAACAAGGGATTCTCCCCGGCAGTGCAGGAAATGATCCTGTATCACCATGAACACTATGACGGCAGTGGGTATCCTAAGAATCTTCGGGGAGAGGAAATCCCCCTGGGAGCCAGGATCCTTCATGTGTGTGACGTGTATGTGGCCCTGTCCTCCGATCGGCCTTATCGCAAGGCCTTTGATCAGAGAACGGTTATGTCATTGATGATAGAAGAAGTGAAAAACTTTGATATGGGCATCTTTCTGGCCTTTCAGAGGATGATCCACGAAGAGGAATTTCCGCCCATCGTTTGGCTGCAGGCGCTGCCTGCCGAGGAACGTCAGCGGATCCTGGAAGAAATTTTATTTGCAACAACGGTAGAAGATTAAGACCTGAGGAGGAAATTATGGCATTAAAGAAAAAACCGGTTACCGGTATGAAGGATATTTTGCCGGAGGAGATGGTGGTTCGTGATTATATGATCCGTACCATCAAGGAGACCTACGGCACTTTTGGCTTTTCCTCAATAGAGACACCCTGTGTGGAGCATATTGAGAACCTGTCCAGCAAACAGGGCGGTGAGAATGAAAAGCTGATTTTCAAGATTTTAAAGCGCGGCGAGAAGCTGAAGCTGGCTGAGGCAAAGACAGAGGGAGATCTGGTGGACGGCGGTCTGCGCTATGACCTGACAGTGCCCCTTTCCCGTTACTATGCCAACCATGCCAACGAGCTGCCGGCGCCCTTCAAGGCCCTGCAGATGGGTAATGTATGGCGTGCAGATCGTCCCCAGCGAGGCAGATATCGTCAGTTTATGCAGTGCGATATCGATATTCTGGGAGAACCCACGATCCTGGCGGAGATCGAGCTGATCAGCGCCACCACGACTCTGCTTGGCAAGCTGGATTTCAAGAATTTTACTGTACGTATCAATGACCGGAGAATCCTGAAGGCTATGGCTGCCTACAGTGGTTTCGCTCCGGAGACCTATGACACAGTATTTATTATTCTGGACAAGATGGACAAGATCGGTCTGGAGGGTGTAAAACAGGAGCTTCTGGAGGAAGGTTTCCCGGAAGAGAACGTAGCAAAATACCTGGAGATCTTTGCTCAGGTGACACCGGATGTAGCCGGCGTTACTTTCTGTCGGGAGAAGCTGGAAGGCTTTTTGGATCCGGCCTATGCCGATGACCTTATGACGATCATGAACAGTGTGGAGCAGGTAAAGGGAGCAGAGTTCAAACTGGCCTTTGATCCTACCCTGGTTCGAGGTATGTCCTATTATACAGGACCCATCTTCGAGATCTCCATGGATGAATACGGCGGATCCGTAGGCGGCGGTGGACGCTACGATGAGATGATCGGTAAATTTACGGGACAGAGCACCTGTGCTTGTGGATTTTCCATCGGTTTCGAGCGTATCGTCATGCTGCTGATGGAGCGTGGCTTCAAGGTGCCGGGCAGCGCCAGAAAGGTAGCCCTTCTGGTAGAAAAGAATATGCCTGCTGAGAAGATGGTGGCCGTACTCGCCGAGGCAAAGAGCCTTCGGGATGAGGGCGTGCAGACCACGGTAGCTGTGATGAAAAAGAACAAAAAGTTCCAGAAGGATCAGATGACTGCCGAGGGCTATACAGAATTTAAAGAATATTTCCGGGATAAAATGGAATAAAGATTGAGGAGGACTATATGGCTGAATCCATGAAAGGTCTGAAGAGAAGCTGCCGCTGTGCGGAAGTGACCAAAAGTCAGATCGGAGAAACCGTAACCCTGATGGGCTGGGTACAGAAAGCCCGTAATAAAGGAGGCATTATTTTCGTGGATCTGCGTGACCGTTCCGGTATCATGCAGCTGATCTTCGAGAATGGTGAGATCAACGAGGAGGGATTTGCCAAGGCATCCCGTCTCAGAAGTGAGTTCGTTATCGCTGTGACAGGACGTGTGGAGGCCCGTTCCGGTGCCGTAAATACCAATCTGGCTACCGGTGAGCTGGAGATCCGCTGCACGGATCTGCGTATCTTATCGGAAGCAGAGACACCGCCCTTCGCTGTGGAGGAAAATTCCAAGACCCGTGAGGAGCTGCGTCTGAAATATCGTTTCCTGGATCTGCGTCGTCCGGATCTGCAGAAGAACCTGATGGTGAGAAGTCGTGTGGCTCAGCTTACCAGAGCTTTTATGGCAGAAGAGGGATTTCTGGAGATTGAGACTCCCATGCTGATCAAGAGTACACCGGAGGGAGCCAGAGATTATGTAGTTCCCAGCCGTGTACATCCGGGAAATTTCTATGCGCTGCCCCAGTCACCCCAGATCTTCAAGCAGCTGCTGATGTGTTCCGGTTATGATCGTTATATCCAGATCGTAAAATGCTTCCGTGACGAGGATCTGCGTGCCGACCGTCAGCCGGAGTTCACCCAGATCGATATGGAGCTTTCCTTTGTGGATGTGGATGATGTTATTGATGTAAATGAGCGTCTTTTGGCTCATTTGTTTAAAGAAATCCTGGGCGTGGAGGTACAGCTGCCCATCCAGCGGATGACCTGGCAGGAATGTATGGATCGCTACGGCTCTGATAAGCCGGATCTGCGCTTCGGCATGGAACTGAAAAATGTTTCTGAGGTAGTGAAGGATTGTGACTTCGCCGTATTCAAAAATGCACTGGCTGCAGGTGGCACTGTGCGGGGTATCAACGCTCCGGGACAGGGTGGCATGCCCCGAAAGAAGATCGACAAGCTGGTAGATTTCGTTAAGGATTACGGTGCCAAGGGCCTGGCTTACATAGCCATTGCCGAGGATGGTTCCTTTAAATCCTCCTTTGCCAAGTTTATGAAGCCGGAGGAGATGGATGCCCTGATTGCCGCCATGGAAGGTAAACCGGGAGATCTGCTTCTCTTTGCTGCTGATAAAAATACCGTTGTCTGGGCATCCCTGGGAGCTCTTCGTGTGGAGCTGGCCCGTCAGATGGATCTGCTGGACAAGAACGAATACAAATTCCTGTGGGTAACAGAGTTCCCCCTGCTGGAGTGGTCTGAGGAGGAGCAGCGTTTCACCGCTATGCATCATCCCTTTACCATGCCTATGGAGGAGGATTGGGACAAGATCGATACCGATCCCGGCAGCGTGAGAGCCAAAGCCTACGATATTGTACTTAACGGTACAGAGATCGGCGGCGGTTCCGTGCGTATCCATCAGGATGATATTCAGGAAAAAATGTTTGAGGTGCTGGGCTTTACCCAGGAGCAGGCATGGAATCGCTTCGGCTTCCTGCTCAATGCCTTTAAATACGGTGTACCGCCTCACGCAGGACTGGCCTACGGTCTGGATCGTCTCGTCATGCTTATGGTGCAGGCTGATTCTATCCGTGATGTCATCGCTTTCCCGAAGGTAAAAGATGCCTCTGATCTTATGAGTGAGGCACCCTCCGAGATCGATGAACAGCAGCTGAAAGAGCTTGGCCTGAAGGTGGAAATACCGGAAGAAGCGTAACAAAATAAGGGGATTAGAAAAAGAAAACAGGAGGGTTAAGGTATGAAATGCACAAGTTGTGGTTTTGAACTGGGAGAAGATGCGAATTTCTGCAGTCATTGCGGTACACCCGTGGTACATCCCACCCAGGAGCCGGAGGTTCCGGTATCTGAGGCAGCAGAAACGCCGGAGGTCGAAGAGGAGACCCCGGAGACAGTGGCAATGGATCCCGTAGATGAATTGCTGGAAGAGGAAACTTCGGAGGAAGAGGCCCTGGAAGCTGATACAGAGGAGGGAACTACCTACGTACAGCTGGAGGAGGATGACGACGAAGATTATGACGATTTCGCTTATCAGGAGAGAAGAGCGAAACGACAGGCGAGAAAAGCCAAGAAAGCAAGAGATAAAGTGATCCTGTTGGTGCTGGTAGGTGTCATTTTAGTAGGCGCTCTGGCCTTTATTGTTGCCAAGAGCCTGTCCGGCGCAGAGCAGGAAACCAGTAAGACTTCAGAAACCGGCAGTGTTGTATCTCAGGCAGAGAGCAGTGTCGTATCTTCTTCTGTTGTTGCAGCTGAGGATCCGAATAAGCTGTCCGCAGAAGAGCTGGATGCTGCTGTCACCACTATTCAGGACCAGTATGAAGCTATTATGTCCAAGAGAACAGCCGGTGAATA
>CAZUBP010000049.1:7369-9517 GCA_964618605.1 uncultured Lachnospiraceae bacterium
CCACTATTCAGGACCAGTATGAAGCTATTATGTCCAAGAGAACAGCCGGTGAATACAAAGCCAGCGCTTACAAAGACGGCATTACCGCTTACTGGGATGGAGACAGCACGGTGGTAGCCATTATGGCAGCCAGCGGTACAGAAGGTTCTCAGTATGCCCGTTCCTATTTCTATGATGAAAACGGCAGTCTGTTTTATGCTGATCTGTCCGGTGAGGATTCCTACCGTCTCTATTTCAAGGACGGCAAGCTGATCCGCTTGAGCTATGCCAAGGATGCAGCCAATACAGCTGATGTGACCAATTATGACCAGGCAGACTCCCAGGAATACCAGGATTGGGAGACCAGTGCCCTGGATTACAGTACCACTCTGATGACGGAAGCTAAAGCTGCCGGTATCGTAAAGAGCCAGGAAGAGCTGGATGCAGAAGCCGCCGCTGAGGAAGAACGTCTGAAAGAGGAGGCTGAGCAGAAGGCTGCCGAAGAAAAGAAAGCAGAGGAAGAGAAGAAAGCAGCAGAAGAGAAAAAGGCTGAGGAAACCAAGACAGAGGAGAAAACAGAGAGCTCTGATTCTTCCTCCAAGAAATCCGGCGGCTATATCTTTGCTGACAGCAACTCCGAGTATCTGTCCAATTCTGATCTGAAGGGTATGTCCCAGACAGAGGTACGCCGGGCATTAAACGAGATCTATGCCCGTCGCGGTGCAACCTTTGACAATGCTTCCAATAAGAAATACTTTGAGAGCAAGAGCTGGTACAAGGCTACCTGTACAAAGGCAGAGGCACAGAAGAAATTTAATAAATATGAGAAGAAAAATGTGGATCTGATCGTAAACTACGAGAAGTCCAAAGGCTGGAGATAACATGAAAAACTGGGAAAATAATATTCGCCGGGTCGTTCCCTACGTACCCGGCGAACAGCCAAAGCTGACCAATATAGTAAAATTAAACACCAACGAGAATCCCTATCCCCCTTCACCCCGGGTGAAGGAAGTACTGGATAAACTGGCCTATGAGGATCTGCGTCTGTATCCCGACCCTACCTGCGATCAGCTGGTAGAGGCTATTGCCGCCTATTACGGTCTTGATAAGACCCAGGTGTTTGTGGGCGTTGGTTCCGATGACGTACTGGCCATGGCCTTTATGACCTGCTTTAACAGCGAGAAGCCCATTCTGTTTCCGGACATTACCTATTCCTTTTATGATGTCTGGGCAGATATGCTGCGGATCCCCTATGTACAGATCCCTCTGACGGAGGAGTTTACCATCCGCAAGGAGGATTACTATCGGGAAAACGGAGGTATCATATTCCCCAACCCCAATGCCCCCACAGGTGTGGAGCTGGCACAGGCGGATATTGAGGATATTGTCCGTCACAATCCCGACAGCATTGTGATCGTAGATGAGGCCTATGTGGACTTTGGTGCCGTATCGGCACTGCCCCTCATCGAAAAGTATGACAATGTGCTGATCGTGCAGACCTTTTCCAAATCCCGTTCTCTGGCAGGCATGCGTATTGGTTTTGCCATGGGCAATCCCAAACTGATCGCCTATATTAATGATGTGAAATACTCCTTCAATTCCTACACTATGGATCGCACGGCCCTGGCAGCAGGAACCGCTTCCATAGAGGATAAGGCATATTTCACTGAGACGGTGAAAAAGGTTGTGGAAGTGCGGGAATGGACGAAGGAGGAACTGAAAGCTCTGGGCTTTGTCTTTGGAGATTCCAAGGCCAACTTTATCTTCGCCGCTCATCCCAAATACCCTGCAGGGGAGCTGTTTAAAGCCCTCCGGGAGGAACATATTATCGTGCGGTATTTCAACAAGCCCCGCATTGATAACTTCCTGCGGATCACCATCGGTACCCGGGAAGAAATGGAGAAACTGATCGACTTTTTAAAACATTACTGTAAATAGTAGATAGGAGTGTAGATGAATTCACTGGTACAGTGGTTTGCTGTAAATCTGGGGCCCCATGTCTCCAAAGAAGCGCTGATTTTTATTATATCCCTGTTTCCCATACTGGAGCTAAGAGGCGGACTTTTGGCAGCTACATTCCTGAATGTTGAATATCTGCGGGCGCTGCCCCTGTGTGTGATCGGAAATCTGCTGCCCATTCCTTTCATCCTGCTGTTTATCCGCAAGATT
>CAZUBP010000050.1:0-2570 GCA_964618605.1 uncultured Lachnospiraceae bacterium
TAATCATGAAAAAAGTACCTTTTGACCCAAAAGAGCTGGTCGTAAAATACACAAATCCCAATTTCCGGGGATTTGCGGATATTCCCCATTTTGATGCGCCCATCACAGCAAGAGAAAACATACTGAGCGCAGTACAGAAGCATGAGTGCATGTATCTGCCGGATTTCCGGGATTTCTTGCATTTTACCCCCCGGTGTATTCCGGACAACGTAGCCCGGTGTTTTATCAATGACGGCGGTGAAAAGCTGCCCCCCATCGGCGGCCGGGACATGTTCGGTATTGAGTGGGTATTTGTGGAAGTGGCCCAGGGAGCCATGGTAAGGCCGGGACATCCGCTTTTGACAGACATGAACGATTGGGAAGAAAAGGTACAGTGGCCGGATCTGGACAGCTGGGACTGGGAGGGCCAGGTGCGCATCAGCAGTGAGCTGGTGAAGCAAAGGGAACAGGCCCTGGTGCCGGTGATCTTCTCCGGATTTTTTGAACGAATGATTTCTATGATGGATGTGAGCAACGCCTGTATAGCTCTGGTGGACGAAGAACAGGAGGAAGCCCTGACAGCCTTTCTGGATAAGCTGTCAGATTTTTATTGTCAGCTGATCGACCGGCTGGTGAAGTATTTCCCGGTGGACGGTTTTACCATCCATGATGATTGGGGCGGTCAGAAGGCACCTTTCTTCTCTCTGGAGACAGCCAGAAAGTTCCTGGTTCCGCCCATGAAGAAGGTGGCAGATCATATTCACAGCTATGACCTGTTTTATGATATGCACTGCTGCGGCAACGTCCCGCAGCTGGTACCGGCTATGGTGGAGATCGGTATAGATACCTGGTCCGGACAGCCTATCATGGACAAAAAAGCACTGTATGATCAATGGGGAGACATAATCCTCCTGGGGGTAGAAACACCGGAGATTCCGGCGGATATGCCCAGGGAGGAGGTGGACAAGGCGGCGAGAAGCTTTGTGGCCACCTATTTGCAGCCGGGAAAACCGGTGCTGATCAGCCCCCGGGCAGAGATCAGCAATCCGTATTTTTTTGAAGCTGCCTACCGATATTCCAGAGAAAGAGAGAACATATAAAATATGGGAACATTATTTGATTTTAAACTGGTATTTACGCAGATACCGGACCTGTTAAAGTATCTTCCGGTGACCCTGGAGCTGGCCCTGATATCCATGGTGTGCAGTTTAGTGCTGGGTCTGCTGATCGCCCTTGTGAGAATGAAAAGGGTAAAGATACTGACTCCCTTAAGCAGCGCCTACATCTCCGTTATTCGTGGAACACCTATTCTGGTACAGCTGTATGTGGTATATTTCGGTATTCCCCTTTTGCTGAAATACCTGAATGCCCGCTGGGGAACCAGTTATGATGTTAACGGCGTGGCCCCTATTGTATATGCCTTTATTGCCCTGGCTATCAATGAGTCCGCTTTTAATTCTGAGATTATCCGTGCTGCTCTTCAGTCCGTGGATAAGGGACAGATAGAGGCAGCCCATGCTCTGGGTATGACCTACATGCAGACATTGAAACGTGTTATTCTGCCGGAGGCCGTAGTTGTGGCTCTTCCCTCTCTGGGGAATTCCCTGATCGGTCTGATCAAGGGAACCTCTCTGGCTTTTGTGTGCTCCGTTGTAGAGATGACGGCTCAGGGCAAGATCATGGCCGGAAGAACCTACCGGTATTTTGAGACCTACGTGTCTCTGGCCATTATTTACTGGGTCATCACCTTTATTATTGAGCGCGTCATCAGTGCAACAGAAAAGAAAATCAAAGTGCCGGAGGAAGCCCCGGAGCTTGTAAAAGTGGAAGGATAACCCTATGATCAAAATAGAAAATCTGTCAAAAAAATACAAAGATAATGTGGTTTTAAATGGTGTGGATCTTACCATTGAGGATGGTGAGGTAGTAGCTATTATAGGACCCTCCGGAACAGGAAAATCAACACTGCTCAGATGTCTGGACAGACTGGAAAAGCCGGAGACCGGAACCATACAGATAGACGGAGAAAACATAGATCTGGCTCATGTTCATGGGGCAGAGCTGACAGAGCTTAGAAAACAGACCAGCATGTTATTCCAGAATTTCAATCTTTTTTCCCGGAAAACAGCCCTGGAAAATGTTATGGAGGGGCTCCTTGTAGTGCGGAAGATGTCGAAGGAGGAGGCCGAAAAGGTGGCTATAGAGCAGCTGAAAAATGTAGGGCTGTATGACCATGCCAACCATTACCCCAGACATATGTCCGGCGGTCAGCAGCAGCGTGTGGCGATCGCCAGAGCGCTGGCTATGGAGCCAAAGCTGCTTCTTCTGGATGAGCCCACCTCGGCCCTGGATCCGGAGCTGGTAGGTGAGGTACTGGATACCATCAAAAAGGCAGCTACCGAGGGATACACCATGCTGCTGGTATCCCATGAAATGAGTTTTGTAAAAAATGTAGCGGACAGAGTTATTTTCCTGGATCATGGAAAGATCCTGGAGGATGGCACACCGGAAGAGATCTTCAATCGGCCGAAGCATGACCGGGTGAAGGAATTTATTATGAAGATCAACCGTATGGAATCACCGGAATACAT
>CAZUBP010000050.1:2670-6736 GCA_964618605.1 uncultured Lachnospiraceae bacterium
TGGAAGGCAGAGGATGGCCGGTATGCCATCTATTGGGCAAAGGGCTGCAACTGGTCCAACCGTCCTGTTATCGCCAGAGATCTGCTGGGACTGAAGGGCATTGTGGGGGATCAGCTGACCACACCTTCCGGTCAGAGCAATATTTACGGTCATGGCTTCGGGGATTCACCGGAACACAGAGATCCCGCTACAGGAGCCTATTTTTTAAGTGAATTCTACAAGAATGCCAACCCGGATTTTAAGGGCAGAGCCACTACGCCTACCCTGGTGGATATTAAGGAAAAGAAGGCAGTCAACAACGATTACCATAGAATGACCAACTATCTGGAGGTGCAGTTCAGAGCACTGCAGCCCAAGGATGCGCCGGATCTTTATCCCAAGGCCTTCCGAAAGGAGATCGATGAATTTAACGACTGGCTGTTTCCCCATGTGAATAACGGTCACTACAGAATGGCCTTTTGCCAGTCTCTGGAAGCTTACAATGAAGCCTTTGATGATTTCTATGATTCCCTGGACAAGCTGGATAAGCGTCTGGAAACTAACCGTTTCCTCTTTGGTGACTACATTACCGATGCCGATATCCGCTTCTTTGTTACCATTGTCCGGTGGGATACCAGCTATTTCCGCAATGTGGGTCCGGTTAAGAAGAGAATCCAGGATTACACCAATATCTGGGGCTATATGAGAGAGCTGTACGCTATTCCGGCCTTCAGAGACAATACCTATGTGCGGGATCTTGTGCTGGGGGGCAGCAAGGGTGATCAGGACAAGGATCTGTTCTTTGATTGGAATGCCCGTATCGCCAGCCAGATCGATTACAATGAGCTGTGGGCAGATACAGGAGAGAGAGCTGCGCTGAGCAAGACCCCGGAAGAGAAATTCCTTCGTCATCCTGCGGATGAGACGCCGGAGGATTACCAGAGTGAGATATCTGTAAGTAAATGGAACAGCCCGAACCAGGAGGACAGAAATCCCTCCAATCCCGCTAACGGCACCCTTTCTGTGGATGCCAGCATCAATCCCCTGAAGGGAAAGCTGTAAGACAACAGCTGTAAAATATGGTACACTTAAGGGCAAAGGAGGAAGAGCATGGAAAAATACAGAAAAGCTATAGTCCGGGACTTTGCCCGGCTGGTGTCCTGTGACTCCGTCAGCTTTCGGGAGCGGGAGACTGCCGATCTTCTGACGGATCGCTTAAAAAGCCTGGGCTTTACCGTGACAGAGGACGGGGCAGGCAGCCTTTACGGCGGAACTGCCGGCAATATTTACGGTATCTGTAAGGGTACGCTTCCGGGGAAACCGGTTTTGTTCAGTGCCCATATGGATGTGGTGGAACCGGGAACGGGGAAACAGGTCCATACAGAGGAGGGAAAGCTCCTGTCATCGGGAGATACGGTGCTGGGGGCAGACGATATCAACGGAATCCTGGAAATTCTGTACGGTATACAGAGTATTCTGGAGGAAGGACGTGCCCACAGAGACATAGAGGTATTGTTTACCATAGGGGAGGAGGCTTACGGCAAGGGAGCCTCGGTATTTGACTATGCTCCGGTACAGGCAAGGGAGGCCTACGTGCTGGATATGACCGGTGAGATCGGCCAGGGGGCCTACAAAGCCCCATCCATTATCTCCTTTCAGGCGGAGGTAACGGGAAAGGCCGCCCATGCGGGCTTCTGTCCCGAGGCAGGCATTCACGCCATTGCAGTGGCTGCAGAGATCATTCGGGAACTGCCCCAGGGACATATAGGAGAGGATACCACCTTTAATATAGGTACGATCCTTGGAGGCACCCAGAACAATATCGTGCCGGAAAAGGCGGTATTTACCGGCGAGATCCGAAGCTACGATCACGAAAAGGCCATGAAGCTCTGCAGGGATACCGCAGGACGTGTGGAAGAGATAGCAGCCCGTTATGGTGCCGTCGGACAGTTTACCCAGGAGGTGCATCTGAAGGCCTATGCAACGGATCTGGATTCCTCCTGTGTCAGAAGATTTCGTGAGACCGTGGAAAAGCTGTCGCTTAAGCCGGAGCTGGTGGAAACCTTTGGAGGAAGCGATAACAACGTTTTCGCAGAAAAGGGGATTGCCGGGCTGGTACTTTCCTGCGGCATGCACAATGTCCATTCCACGGCAGAATATACCACGGAGGAGGAGCTGCTGACAGGGGCAAGACTGGTAAGAGAATTGATTTTGTGGGAAGCATAAGAAAACGCTGTATCCGTAGGGAAATCCCGGGGATACAGCGTTTTAGTTTTTTTCAGGTGCGCCCGGCGGCGCACCTTTTTTATTGCCTTTTCAGCAGGTAAATTTAATTTTGAATAGCAGCGTACAGCTGATCCAGTGCCTTTTTCAGGGTGGCTCTGGGACAGGCTACATTGATACGCTCAAAGCCGGCTCCTGCCTTGCCGAAGATAGCACCGCTGTCCAGCCACAGCCGGGCTTTATGTACGATCAGCTCTTCCAGCGCCTCCTCCGACAGCTGCAGGCTGCGAAAATCGATCCACACCAGATAGGTACCCTCAGGCTCGATCATATGGAGCTGGGGCAGCTTTTCCTCCAGATAGGAGCGGACAAAAGCCACATTGTCCTGCAGATACAGCTTCAGCTGCTGATACCATTCCTCCCCCTGGGTGTAGGCTGCCTTGCAGGCCACCAGTCCCATAAGGTTAGCCTGGCTGTAACCGGCCTGATCTACGGCATGGCGGAAGGCCCGGCGAAGGGTCTCATTGGGAATAAGAATATTGGAGATCTGCAGTCCCGCCAGATTAAAGGTTTTGGTGGGGGCGGTGCAGACGATAGTTCTGTCTGCCAGATCCTGTGACAGGGAGGCCAGTACGTGATGGGTATGTCCCTCCCAGACGAAATCGCTGTGGATCTCATCGCTGACGATCAGAACGTCATATTTTTTGCAGATATCCCCCAGACGTAAAAGCTCCTCTTTGGTCCATACACGGCCCACGGGATTGTGAGGGCTGCAAAACAGGAAAAGGCGGATATGGTGATCACGGATCTTTTGTTCCAGATCTTCAAAATCCATAGTGTAATGCCCATCGGACAGTACCAGAGGACTGTCTACGGGGACACGGTTATTATCCCGAATAACTTCGGTAAAGGGATAATATACCGGCTGCTGCAGCAGTACGCCGTCCCCTTCTTTGGTGAAGGCTCGAATGGCGGCGGCCAGGGCAAACACAACACCGGGGGTGATAACAGTCCATTCTCCCTGAATATGCCAGGAAAAGTGGGTGTCATACCAGGACTGCAGTGCCTGGAAATACTCTTCCTTAGGATCACTGTAGCCATAGATACCGTAGGTGGCTGCCTGAGCCAGGCTTTCCCGGATGGCCGGTGCTGTGGCAAAGTCCATATCTGCCACCCAGAGGGGCAGAACATCTGCCGGTCTGTGCCGTTCTACAGCAAAATCGTATTTCAGGCAGCTGGTGCCTGTTCTGTCTATAATCTCATCAAAATCGTAGGTCATGGTCTACGCCTCCTCAAGTGCCTGTTCCAGGTCAGCAATCAAATCATCGGGATCCTCCAAGCCCACGGAAAGCCGCAGCATACAGTCATTGATGCCCAGCTTTTCCCGGATCTCCTCCGGTACGTCTGCATGGGTCTGGAGACGGGGATAGGTGATCAGGGATTCGGTTCCCCCCAGACTCTCGGCATAGGTGATCAGCTGTACCTTCTGGAGAAGGTTAATGGCGGTTTCCTTGCTGTCGGTATGGAAGGAGATCATGCTGCCAAAGCCCCGGGACTGAGAAAAATTGGTTTCATATCCCGGATGGTCTGTAAGTCCCACATAGAAAACATCCGTAACCTTGGGATGCTGCTTCAGCCAGTTGGACAGGATCAGGGCATTTGCCTGCTGTCTTTCCATGCGGACGCCCAGTGTCTTAATGCCCCGAAGCAAAAGATAGCTGTCAAAGGGAGAAAGACAGGAACCAACAGTTTTATATAAGTAGCGAAGTTCTTCGGCCAGATCCTCTCGACCGGTGCACACAAAGCCTGCCAGCACATCGTTGTGGCCGTTTAAAAACTTGGTGCCGCTGTGAATAACGAGATC
>CAZUBP010000050.1:6836-9431 GCA_964618605.1 uncultured Lachnospiraceae bacterium
CGTTTTTCTCCCAGAGAGGAGAAAAGTCGTACGGAACCGCCGTAGAGATCCTGTGTGCACAGAATATGATCACCGGACTTAAAAAGCTCCAGACACAGAGAAATAGCAGCCATGCCGCTGGAACAGGCGGCGCTGAAACAGGCATGCTCCAGAGTGGAAACCGTTTCCTCAAGCTCTGCTCTGGTGGGATTGCTTTCCCGGGTGTAATCAAAACCGGTAGATTCTCCCACCGCAGGGTGAGAAAAGGTAGCGGTCTGGTAAATGGGCGTTGCTACAGCACCGTAAGGGTGCTGACGACAGTATATATTTTTTCCGTGAACACAGACGGTATCTGTTCTGTAAGGCATAACATAAATCCTCCTTTAAAACGAATGGTTTACCGGTTAATCCTACCATAAAAAAAGAAGTGCTGTCTAATAACCATGTTAAATAGAAAGATATAGCCTCAGACTATGAGTCAGCGAAAAAAAGCAAAAAAATATTTAGTTTTTCTCTTGACACCAACAGGTACTGGTGATATTTTATACCTAGATGTTAGCACTCGAATTAAATGAGTGCTAACAAAGAAGCAAAAGGAGGAGCTGACATGGAACCGGAACTGAACGAACGAAAACAAAAGATTCTGGATGCCATTATTCGTACCTATCTGGAAACGGGCGAGCCGGTTGGTTCCCGCACCATTTCCAAATATACCGATCTTAATCTCAGCTCGGCAACCATCCGAAATGAGATGGCGGATCTGGAGGAAATGGGGTATATCGTACAGCCTCATACATCCGCAGGCAGGATTCCTTCGGATAAGGGCTATCGCTTATACGTGGATGAAATTATCCGTACCAAGGATCAGGAGGTATCGGAGATCAAGGAAATGATGATCCGCAAGACCGATCGCATGGAAAAGATGATGAAGCAGATCGTCAAGGTGTTGGCCTCCAACACCAATTATGCCACCATGATCACCGGGCCCAGCCTGCACAACACCAAGCTGAAATTTATTCAGCTTTCCCGTGTACACGATATGCAGCTTCTTGCCGTTATCGTTAACGATGGCAACATCGTGCGGAACCAGATCATTGATCTGGATGAGCCTATGGATGAGGATCAGATCCTGCGGTTGAATCTTCTGTTAAATACCCGGCTGAACGGGCTGACCATAGAGGAGATCTCCCTGGGACTGATTACCCAGCTGAAGGACGAAGCGGGAATTCACAGCGGTGTAGTTTCCCGGGTGGTGGATGCCGTGGCAGAGGCCATATCCGCAGGAGATGAGGAGGTGCCGGTGTATACCAGCGGTGCAACCAATATTTTCAAGTATCCGGAGCTTGCAGATCCTGATAAGGCCAGCGAACTGATCATGGCACTGGAGGAAAAGGAATCTCTGGTGAATATGATCCGGGGAAGCCAGTCCACAGAGGAGGATCCCGGTACAGGCATTCAGGTCTATATCGGCGGTGGAGCCGATACGGATACCATGAAGAATTGTGCAGTGGTAACAGCATCCTATGATCTGGGCAAGGGTATGAAAGGTACCATCGGTATTATCGGCCCCAAGCGTATGGATTATGAGAATGTTGTAGATAATCTTAAGGTACTTAAGCAGCAGCTGGACAGTATCTTCGGAGAAAATGATGAGTGATTCATAAAATAGATAACCGGAAAGGTGGTAGGCTATGACAGAAGAAATGAAGCAGGAGGAGACAGTTGAGGAGACTGTAGCTTCCCAGGAAGAGGAAAAGGCCCAGGCCGAGGCCTCTCAGGAGACAGAAGCAGAGGAAACAGCAAAAGCTGCTGCAGAGGAGCCGGAAGCAAAAGAGCCGAAGAAAAAACTTTTTTCCAAGAAAAAAGATCAAAAAGAAGAAAAGATCGAGGAACTCACCGATCAGCTGAAACGCCAGATGGCAGAGTTCGATAATTATCGTAAAAGAACCGAGAAGGAAAAAGCCAGTATGTATGTGGTAGGAGCTAAGGAAATCGTAGAAAAGCTTCTCCCGGTGGTAGATTCCTTTGAACGGGGCCTGGCTACAGCCACAGAGGAACAGCTGACAGATCCTTTTGTAGACGGTATGAATAAAGTCTACAGACAGCTGATCACTTCTCTGGAGGAGCTGGGAGTGAAACCTATAGAAGCTGTGGGAGCGGAATTTAATCCCGATTATCACAACGCAGTAATGCATGTGGAGGACGAAGAGGTCGCTGAAAATATCGTGGTAGAGGAATTCCAGAAGGGATACACCTACAAAGACTTTGTAGTTCGTCACAGCATGGTAAAAGTAGCAAACTAAGTAAATTAATATAGCATGAGGAGGAAGCAATCATGAGCAAGATTATTGGTATTGACCTTGGTACAACAAACAGCTGCGTAGCAGTTATGGAAGGTGGACAGCCCACCGTTATTACAAACACAGAGGGAGCAAGAACAACACCGTCTGTTGTTGCTTTTACAAAGACAGGAGAGCGTCTCGTTGGTGAGCCGGCAAAACGTCAGGCCGTAACCAACTCCGAGAAAACGATTTCTTCTATTAAAAGACATATGGGTTCCGATTATCGTGTAACTATCGACGATAAGAAGTATTCTCCCCAGGAGATCTCTGCTAT
>CAZUBP010000051.1:0-9366 GCA_964618605.1 uncultured Lachnospiraceae bacterium
TAGATATATTATAATTTTGTTAAAATATATTGTCAATAATATTATACTGTTTTTTTGTATATTTTCCTGTGTAAAAAAGACTCCCCCGCCGGGAAGCCCTTCCTTCTGACTGACAAAAGCTCTGTCCGCCATATCTTTATTCTTTGCTCAGAACCGCCTTCACGTCCTCCTGAAATGTCTCCTGATCTCCCTTGTAAAGCAGTTCCAGCAGCATCTGTAATTCCTCACGGGCATAGTCTCTTACGGGTATTCGGGGATAAAGAAAACATCTCCGTCCTGCACGCTGTTTTCTCAGATAGCCTTTGTCCTCCAGCTTTTTCAGGAAAGTAGCCACTGTTGTCCGGGCATAGTCCTTGCCAAACCTTTCCTTCATCTGCTGCTGCACATCACCCTCTGTAGTCTCGGCCTTGCCGTCCCAGATGATCTGCATAATTTCGTATTCACATGGTGTCAGTCTGTTCATGTTGGTTCCCCCTAGTATTAATATATGTCTATTATAATACACCTGCAAGATATTGGACAATACTTCTTAGAGCTTATTTTTACATTCTGTATTTTTTACACTTAGGCTGTAACCGAAAACCATTTACCAAAGAGGAACAATCATGAAAACCCACGATTACGGCCACATTCGTATTCATCTGGACGAATTGATTCAGGAAAAAGGCATCAGCAAAAACAAGCTGTCTCAGAGAGCAGAAATGCAGCGCACCCAGGTCAATCGCTTCTGCAATAACGATATCTCCCGGCTGGACACTGCCGTTCTGGCCAGACTCTGTACGACCCTGGATTGCTCCATCAGCGAGCTGCTGGAATTTGTTCCCCCTGAGCAATCCGCAAAATAAGTCCAATGTATAAACACCGGAGCATGGTATATGTCTATGCCCCGGCGTTTGCGTCAATGCATTCTCCAGCCGGAAAGATACTTATTTTTCAGTACACCGTTGACCAGCTTTCCCCATCCCAGAGGATAGCCGTCCACGCAGACCAGCTGCCAGCCCTTTTTCCGTTTACATTCTCCCTCTTCTATCAGCAACGTTTCCCCCTTCAGATACCGGCGCACTCTTTCGTCCTCCGCAGAAAGATTCAGCGTAGCCTCATATTCTTCCTGCTTCAGCGCCATAGCCAGGGGCTGTGAGGGTTCAAATCTGTTTTTCTTTAATTCTCCCAGAAGCAAACCATTTCGCAGGAATTTCAAGCCCCGGACACTCTCCGTACCCTCCGGCACCGCATATACCATGGCGCCCCGGATATCCAGGGTATAGCCTGCCCTGCTGCCATGCACATCCCGGAAAAATTCCTCCAACGCCTGTTCCTGCTGTTTGTCCAGCTTTTTCTTCACCGTTTTCCCGGTGTTTGCGGGACGCTCCCCTGCCTTCTCCAGCAAAGCCAGGAAATGTCCCTCCCCCTGCATGTGCTGGGGCCAGATACGGATCGTTTTTTCCAGTTCTCCATTGCCATCGGCCCACTGAGGGTTTCCTCCGGAAAATCCCTCATACCAGGGCGTGATCTCCCGAAGCGTTAGCTCCGGATTTTCCCGAAGCATGCGAGTCACCTGTTTTTCATTCTCCTCCGGAGCAAAGGTACAGGTAGAATACAAGAGCAATCCGCCGGGCTTTAACATTTTTACCGCCTCCCGGGTGATCTCCTCCTGCATTCCGGCACAAAGCTCCGGTTTCTCCGGTGTCCAGGCCTCCATCACCGCCGGCTCCTTCCGAAACATGCCCTCCCCGGAACAGGGAGCATCCACCAGGATCCGGTCAAAATATTCCGGAAACACCTCTGCCAGCCGCCCGGGCGCCTCATTAGTAAGAAAAGCATTGGGGATCCCGGCAATTTCTATATTTTTCAGCAGTGCCTTCATTCGGGAGGCACTGATATCGTTGGCCACCAGCAGTCCCTCTCCCCGAAGTCGGCTGCCCAGCTCCGTTGCCTTTCCTCCCGGTGCCGCACACAGATCCAGCACCCGTTCTCCCGGTTCCACCGGCAGTCGGGAGGCCGGTGTCATGGCGCTGGGCTCCTGCATATAGTACAGTCCGGCGAAATAGTAGGGGTGCTTCGTGGGCATATCCTCCGGATCATAGAAAAAGCCATTTTCCACCCAGGGAATGGGTTTCAGCCGAAAGGGGGCCAGCCGCTGAAATTCCTCCGGGGAGATCTTCGCCGTATTCACCCGCAGGCCATACACCCGCTCCTCCTCATAAGCAGCGAAGAAGGCTTCACTTTCCTCCCCCAGCATCTCCTTCATTCTCTTTTCAAATGCTTCCGGCAATTTCATCTACAAAACTCCTCTCCCTGCATCCGCAATCAAAGCTTTCTCAAACTCGTAACCCATTTTTGCAATTTGGGTCTTATTATACCGTACCTGCCATTTTTTTCAATACGAAAAGCCCACAGACCTCTCCGGCGGATCTTTGCACAAAAAAATCGGTGCAACCCTGGGGTCACACCGATCTTTCCTTTCCCTTAAACCATTTCCGGTTCGCTTGCTACAGTTTCCTGATACGTTCTGAGAATCAGATCCTGCAGTGATGTGCGTGTATCGGAGTTAATGGGATGGGCGATATCCTTATACTCACCGTCTGCGGCCTTGCGACTGGGCATGGCGATGAAAAGCCCCTTATCCCCTTCAATTACCTTGATATCATGCACCACAAAAACATCATCCATCGTAATAGATACTACTGCTTTCATCTTGCCATTCTTGGCAACCTTACGCACTCTCACATCTGTAATATTCATATTCTTTTCCGCTGCCTCTCACTCGTCCGGCAGCGAACACCTCCAAACCTTTCACTGACAATGGAAACCAAGGCACTCTTTCTTTACACACCATATTTTTCTGCGCAAGAGAGAATGCCTTTGTATCCCTCTGCATGCTTCGGCCTGTACAGTCCTCTGTACAGTCTCCGAAAAGAAACTATGATGCGGTGGTTACATTACAACGGAAAACGTTCGTTTTCCTCGATAACGATCTTTACGCCGTCCTCCCCACAGTAGTAGGAGTTAGCGCGGATCGTATCTCTGGACTCTACAATACAGTTCTCAATATGTGTATTGTCTCCCAGATATACGTTGTTAAGAATAATAGAATTCTTAATCACACAATTGTTTCCCACATATACATCCTTAAATAATACAGAGTTTTCTACACTGCCATTAACAATACAGCCGCTGGCAACCAGACTGTTATGCACGTTGCTTCCGGGATTATACTTAGCCGGGGGCAGGTCGTCCACAACAGACATAACCTTACTTCCCTCTTTGAAGAAGTAATCACGGACATCCTTTTTCAGGAAATCCATATTGGTTTCATAATAAGACTCTACTGTGGAGATATTTCTCCAGTAGGTGTCCATCTTGTACCCATAGATACGTTTCAGATTCTTATAACGGATCAGGATATCCTTAACGAAATCGAAACGCTCCTCCTGAGCACATCTCTCGATCAGCTCGATCAGCTGACGACGGCGGATAACGTAAATACCGGTGGAAATGGTATTGGTCATAGCCACCATGGGTTTCTCCTCGAACTCCTCGATACGACCGTCCTCATTCATCTTTACACAGCCGAATCGGGTCACATCCCCTTCCATATCTGTGCAAACCACGGTAATATCGGCTCTCTTGGCGATATGGTACTCCAGTACCTTATTGTAGTCCATCTTATAGATACCATCGCCGGATGCGATAACCACATAGGGCTCATGGCTTCTCTTCAGCCATTCCAGGTTCTGATAGATAGCATCTGCCGTACCTCTGTACCACCAGCTGTTGGAAGCGGTAACGGTAGGTGTGAACAGATACAATCCGCCCTGTTTTCTACCGAAATCCCACCATTTGGATGAGCTCAGATGCTCATTCAGGGAACGTGCGTTATACTGTGTCAATACGGCAACTCTCTGGATACGGGAGTTGGTCATATTGCTCAGTGCAAAATCGATACTTCTGTAGCTTCCGGCTACAGGCATTGCGGCAATTGCTCTCTTGTTTGACAGTTCACGCATTTTGTTGTTATTGCCGCCTGCTAAAATTATGCCTAATGCTCTCATGCCTACTTACTGTCCCTCCTTAACAATTGCTCCACCTGCCGGCAATTCACCGTTGGGATAATCCTCGGCAGTGGTCACAGCCTTGATAGCTGTATTCTTACCAATTCTTACATTGTCCGGTATCACGGAGTTCTCTCCGATGGTAACCAGACCGAAACCGTATACCTTCGGTTTCAGGACATTTTCTGCTTCCGGGCCCTCGCCCATGACAACATTTTTGCCGACAATAACATTTTCGGCGATGATAGCTTTCTCAATTCTGGCGCCTTTTCCGATCACCGTGCCACCCATGATAATGGAATCCCGTACAACGGCACCCTCCTCAATGGTAACATTGGCACCGATAACGGAATTATGTACCTCGCCCTCGATGTCACAGCCCTCGCTGATCAGGCTGCGGTTTATAACCGCATGTGCACCCAGGTACTGGGGACGGATAATATCGGATTTGGTGTAGATCTTCCAGAATTCCTCGTAAAGATTGAACTCGGGAATGATGTCGATCAGCTCCATATTGGCTTCCCAGTAGGAGCCCAGAGTACCTACATCCTTCCAGTAGCCGTTGAACTCGTAAGCAAACATACGGCTGCCGTGGTCACGAAGATAAGGCAGAATATGGAAACCGAAATCCAGATTCGGTGTACCCTTCATATCCTCGAAGGCCTGTTTCAGTACCGGCCAGCTAAAGATATAGATACCCATATTGGCCAGGTTGCTGCGGGGCTTGGCCGGCTTCTCCTCGAAGTCGGTAACCCGTCCGTTTCCATCTGTAATCATAACGCCGAAGCGGCTGGCTTCCTCCATGGGAACCGGCATACAGGCAATGGTCAGATCTGCCTTGTTAGCCTTGTGGTAATCCAGCATAACTTCATAGTCCATCTTATAGATATGGTCACCTGATAAAATCAGTACATAGTCCGGATCGTACTGTTCCATATAGGCTATGTTCTGGTAGATGGCATCTGCGGTTCCGGCGAACCATTCTGCGCCTCCACTCTTTTCGTAGGGGGAAAGAATCGTGACGCCTCCCACGTTTCTATCCAGATCCCACGGAATACCGATACCGATGTGCGTATTCAAACGGAGCGGTTGATACTGCGTCAGTACACCAACCGTATCAACTCCGGAATTAATACAGTTGGAAAGTGGGAAATCAATAATGCGATACTTTCCGCCGAATGCAACTGCAGGTTTGGCAACCTTTTCTGTCAGGACGCCCAAACGGCTTCCCTGGCCGCCTGCAAGAAGCATGGCTATCATTTCTTTTTTCATTGCTCACTCACCTCATGTCTTAGAAATACATACATTATAGCACAGGGTTCCAGATTAGTGAACATTTTCACTTGATTTTTTCTCTGTTTTTTACGACTTTTTATTATATTTTACTAATGTACTTTCTTTATAATAAGAATATTTCTGTCAGATTGTATGTTTTCTAAATTAAATTTGCTTTTTTGTTACAGCATAGTATAATGTTAAGTAATTTCAGCACAGCTGTAGCACAAAGGAGCACAACCATGTATCAAGTACAATTTGGTTCACCTATACATGTTCACTTTATTGGCATCGGCGGAATCAGTATGAGTTCCCTGGCAGAGATCCTGCTCACCAGACACTTTACCATCTCCGGTTCCGATCAGCAGGCCAGCGATCTCACCCGGCATCTGGAGGCCAGAGGCGCCCGGATCGCCATCGGACAGCGGGCCGACAATATTACCGACGATATCGATCTGGTAGTTTACACAGCAGCCATCCATCCGGATAATCCGGAATTTGCCCGGGCAAAGGAAAAGGGACTTCCCATGCTCACCAGAGCCGAGCTGCTGGGACAGATCATGAAAAATTATCCCATTCCCATCGCTGTCAGCGGTACCCATGGCAAAACGACCACGACCTCCATGGCGGCACTGATCCTGATGGAGGCCGGCATGGATCCCACCGTCAGCGTAGGCGGTATTCTTCCCCAGATCGACGGCAACCTTCGTCTGGGCCACTCCGACACCTTTATTACAGAGGCCTGCGAATACACCAACAGCTTTTTGAGCTTTTTCCCGAAGATCTCCATCGTCCTGAATGTGGATGCGGATCATCTGGACTTTTTCAAGGATATTGACGATATCCGTCACTCCTTCCACCGCTTTGCCCAGCTGCTTCCCCAGGACGGCACCCTGATCATCAATGGGGATACGCCTCACCTGGAGGATATCACCAAGGATCTTACCTGTGAGATCATTACCTTCAGTCTGGAAGGCAAGGGCGACTATACCGCAGAAAACATCGTCTTTTCCGAGGATGGCTGCGCCAGCTTTACCTGCCTGCGCAAGGGAGAAAAGGTTGGAGAGTTCACCCTGCATGTGCCGGGTGTACACAATGTTGCCAACGCCCTGTCCGTGATTGCCATGGCACTGCGTCTGGGCATCGATGTAGAAACCATCCAGCGTGGATTTTCCGCTTTCGGTGGAACCAAGCGACGTTTTGAACATAAAGGGGAATTCAGCGGCATTACCGTCATTGATGACTATGCCCATCATCCCACAGAGATCCGGGCTACCCTGACCACAGCCATGGCCTGTGAGAAGAAAACCCTGTGGTGTGTATTCCAGCCCCACACCTATACCCGTACCTATGCCCTTATGGACGATTTTGCTCAGGCTCTGTCCATGGCCGACAGACTTGTCCTGGCACCTATCTATGCCGCCCGGGAAAAGAATACCCTGGGTATCTCCTCCGGAGATCTGCAGAAGAAGATCCAGTCTCTGGGCAAGGAATGCGAGTACTTTGAAACCTTTGACGAGATCGAGAATTACCTCCTGCAAAACTGCAGTGCCGGCGACATTATCCTGACCATGGGTGCCGGTGATGTGGTAAAAATCGGCGAAAACCTTCTGGGTATGTAAGATTTTATCTCCCCCGCTTTTGGCGGGGGAATTTTTTTTATTAACAAATTTTTCCACCTCGAAAAAGCCCCCTATTCTCGCCTTTTGGGGAGTTATCCACAGTTTCCACAGATTTATGCACATCCATCAACTCTCCGCCTGTGGATGAAATTGTGCATAACCAGTTAACATAAATTTCGACAGCATTCGCCGCATAATCTGCAAAAATCCTGCTTTTTCCGCCTTTTTTCGGTTTCCCATAATTTTTATTCACAGGTTATCCACATTTTCCACATTTTTTCTCCCACCATTGGAGAAATCTGCCGCCGAAAGCGCCCTGTTTTCAAATGGTTTTTCCTGTGCTATACTTCCGTAAGGGGTATTTCCCAAAGGAGAATCGTATGGCAGAGATTGCATTACATAAGGAAAAGGACAGCTGTTTTGTGGCTGTTCCTCAGCGTTTTATAACAGAATACATGCCCAGAGCCAATGGCGAATTCGTCAAGGTCTATCTGTGCCTTTTGCAGGCTTTTCAGCAGGAGGATGCCACCCTGTCCACAGACACACTGGCTGACCGTCTGTCCTGCACGGAAGGCGATATCCTCAGAGCTTTCCATTACTGGGAAGCCCAGGGACTGCTGTCTCTGACCATGGAAAAGGGGCGGCCTGCGGCACTGTCCCTGTGCCAGGAAGCTTCCGGGGATCTTTCTTCCAGGACTTCCTCTGCCGTCAAACCGGCAAATGCCGCCATTCCTCAGGTAACAGAGGTTGAAGAGACGATCCCTCCCAAGCCGGAGCAGCTGTCTCCCAATCGGCTGAAGCAGCTAAAGAACGACGAGGAATTTGCCCAGCTTCTGTATATTACTGAGAGCTATATCGGCAAGCCGCTGAAGCCCTCAGAGATCACCTCTCTGGATTACTATTACGAAACACTCCACTTCCCGGTGGAGCTCATCGAATATCTGGTGGAATACTGCGTAAGCAAAGGCCATAAGAGCTTCCATTACATAGAATCTGTGGCTCTCGGCTGGCATGAAGAAGGCATTCGCACTATAGAGCAGGCGAAACAGCAATCCAGCCAGTACACCCAGCAGTATTATTCCGTGCTGAAGGCCTTCGGCGTTACCGGACGTTCTCCCATTGAGCAGGAGATCCGGATGATCGACCACTGGATGAAGGATTACGGCTTTGACACAGAGCTTATCTGCGAAGCCTGCAGCCGCACCATTCAGCAGATCAACAAGGTAAGCTTTGCCTACGCCGACACCATTCTGACCAACTGGAAGAACCTGAATGTGCGCACCCGCAAGGATATTGAAGCTGCAGATGCCGTTCACGAAAGCCGACGCCAGAGCCAGAAGGCAGCTCAGGAAAAGCCCAAAACCGCCAATACCCGGGCGACTCAGTCCCGTTTTAATAATTTCAAGCAAAGACAATACGATTACCAGAAGCTGGAGCAGCAGCTTCTGTCCGCAGGAAAAAAGGAGTAAGCCGTGCCACTGACAAACACACAATACGATCAGATCATGAGAGATTACAATGCCCGACAGGCTGCCCATCAGCGGGAGCTGGAGGCTCATATCCGGGAAATCGGAGAAAAGATCCCCCGCATCGCCCAGATCAATCAGGAGATCGGCAGTGCCAGCATTCGCAAGGCACGGGAGCTGCTTTTAGGCCAGCCGGACAACTGGGATCTCCAGGAAACCATAGAAACCCTGTCCCGGGAGCGGCAACAGCTGCTTTTGGACAACGGTTACCCGGCAGATTACCTGGAAATGCACTACGACTGTGACAAATGCAGGGATACCGGCTTTATCGAAGGAAGAAAATGTTCCTGTTTCCGGCAGGCAGCCATAGAGCTTCTCTATGCCCAGTCCAAGCTGGCGGATATTCTGTCCAAGGAAAACTTTGACACCTTCGATGAAGGGTGGTATGATGCAGACGATATAGACGAGGCGACACAGAAATCCTCCCTGGAGCTGGCCCGCATGGCCCGACAGCAGGCCTGGGATTTCACCCGGCACTTTGCCGATCCCTTTGACAATCTGTTTTTTTACGGCCATACCGGCGTGGGAAAGACCTTTCTCACCCACTGTATTGCCCGGGAAATCATTGAGCAGGGACACAGTGTCATCTATTTCTCTGCCTATGATCTCTTTGATGAGCTGGCTAAGCGAACCTTTCATTCCTACGACAACGGGCCGGATCTGCCTGACTATGTGGGGGAATGTGACCTGCTGATCATTGATGATCTGGGAACGGAAATGACCAATACCTTCGTTCAGTCCCGGCTGTTTCTGCTGATCAACGAGCGTCTGACCCAGAAAAAGCCCACGATTATATCTACCAACCTGGAGATCGGTGCCTTTTCGGAAATGTATTCCGAGAGAACCTTCTCCCGTATTTTCAGCAACTACCAGATGATTAAACTTACCGGA
>CAZUBP010000052.1:0-5828 GCA_964618605.1 uncultured Lachnospiraceae bacterium
CATTTTCTCCCGGATGTGTACGTGCCCTGCGAGGTCTGCCATGGCCAGCGCTACAACAGGGAGACCCTGGAGGTGCGCTACAAGGGGAAAAATATATATGAAGTGCTGAATATGACGGTGGAGGAGGCCTGCGAATTTTTCAAGCCGATTCCTTCAATTTACAGAAAGATCAAGACACTTTACGATGTGGGTCTTTCCTACATTCGTCTGGGACAGCCCTCCACCACCCTGTCCGGTGGTGAGGCGCAGCGAATCAAGCTGGCTACGGAGCTCAGTCGAAGAAGTACGGGAAAAACCGTCTATATTCTGGATGAGCCCACTACGGGCCTCCATTTTGCCGATGTGCACAAGCTGGTGGATATCCTTCAGCGGCTGGCAGAGGGAGGCAATACGGTGATCGTTATTGAACACAATCTGGATGTGATCAAGACGGCAGATTATATCATCGATATGGGCCCGGAAGGGGGCGACAAGGGAGGTACCGTGGTAGCTGCAGGTACGCCTGAGGAGGTGGCGGCCTGCGAAGCCTCCTATACCGGCAAGTACATTAAGAAATATCTATGACAGCGGCTTTCCATTTACAGGGGGCTGGGTTATAATGAACAGCAGAAGATAAGAAAAGGGGAACAGTATGTCTGCGGATTTGGGAATTGATCTGGGTACGTCTAGTATCCTGGTATATGCAAAAGGAAAAGGCATCGTATTGAAGGAGCCCTCTGTGGTGGCCTACGATAAGGATGCGGACAAGATTCGTGCCTACGGCGAGGAGGCACGACAGATGATCGGTAGGACGCCGGGAAATATTACGGCTATCCGTCCTATACGACAGGGCGCTATTTCTGATTATATGATCATGGAAAAGATGCTCAAATACTTTATTCAGAAGGCTATGGGCAGAAAGGCTTTCCGGAAGCCCCGCATCAACATCTGCGTACCCAGCGGTGTGACCAAGGTGGAGCGCAGAGCCATGGAGGAGGCCACCTACCAGGCAGGCGCCCGGGAAGTGAATATTGTGGAGGAGCCCATTGCTGCCGCTATCGGTGCCGGTATTGACATTACCAAGCCCTTTGGCAATATGGTTATCGATGTAGGAGGCGGCACCACGGATATCGCTGTGATCTCTCTGGGGGGAGATGTGACGGCCGTATCTGTGAAGGTGGCAGGAAACGCCTTTGATGAGGCCATTGTCCGTTATGTGCGCAAGCAGCATAATCTGTTCATCGGTGAGCAGACGGCGGAGGCCATCAAAATGCAGATCGGTACGGCCTATCCCAGACCACAGACGGTGACTATGAATATCAAGGGACGAAATGTGATCACCGGCCTGCCCAAAAGCGTTACCCTTACCTCAGAGGAGATTCGGGAGGCCCTTCAGGACGATGTCAACGTGATCGTGGAAAATGTTCACGGCATTCTGGAAAAAACACCGCCGGAGCTGGCTTCGGATATTGCTGCCCGGGGTATTGTACTGACCGGAGGGGGCAGCCTGCTTCAGGGACTGGAGGATATCATCAGTCAGAGAACAGGCATCCAGACCATGACAGCGGAGAATCCCGCCTGCTGCGTAGCGGTAGGTACAGGACTGTACGCCGAGGTCATGTCCGCCTTCCGTTAAACATACCTATAGAAAGTGAAGTAGCAGCAGTGGAAATAAGAGAAGGATATGTGGAACATATCATTTATCGCAACGACGACAACGGCTATACGGTAATGGAACTCAACTGTGACCACGAGGAGATCACCTGCGTGGGCTCCTTTCAGACCATCCACGAGGGTGAGATGATGGAGGTACAGGGAGAGTATGTGGAACATGCCGCCTATGGCCGTCAGCTGAAGGTATCCGGCTATGAGATGAAAATGCCGGAGGATACCATGGCCATAGAGCGTTATCTGGGCTCCGGCGCCATCAAAGGTGTGGGGAAAGCCCTGGCAGCCAGGATCGTCCGCCATTTTGGCAAGGATACCTTTCGCATTATAGAGGAAGAGCCGGAACGGCTCACAGAGATCAAGGGCATCAGTGAACGGGGCGCCCGGCAGATTGCGGAGCAGATGCAGGAAAAGGCGGATCTTCGGAACGTAATGCTGATCCTGCAGCAGTACGGGATCACTGTATCTCTGGGTGTCCGTCTTTACAAGCAATACGGCAGCGCTGTCTGTGATATTCTCAGAGAAAATCCCTATCGCCTGGCAGATGATATGCAGGGCATAGGGTTTAAAATGGCCGATGAGATAGCGGCCCGGATCGGTATTCACAGCGATTCGGACTACCGTATCCGAAGCGGCCTTTTTTATATGCTGACCCAGGCCTCCCTTCAGGGACATATGTACCTGCCAAAGCCTCTTTTGCTGGAGCGGACGGCGGTGCTTCTGGGACTGGAGCCGGAGCAGCTGGAAAAGAGCCTGACAGACCTTCTCATGGAGCGGAAGGTGATACAAAAGACCGGGGAGGATGGCATCTGCCGGATCTATGCCCAGCAGTATTATCATATTGAGCTGGACACAGCCCGGCTGCTTATGGAGCTGAATCTGGAGGAAATGGAAGGGGAAACCACCATGGAGCGTACCCTATCTGCCATTGAGAAGGAGACAGGGATCTGTCTGGATGAGCTTCAGAAGCAGGCGGTTTTTGAGGCCGCCAATCACGGCCTGTTTATCCTGACAGGAGGCCCCGGTACCGGTAAGACCACTACCATCAACGCTATGATCCGGTATTTTGAAAAGGAGGATCAGAAGATCGCCCTGGCGGCCCCTACCGGCCGGGCGGCAAAGCGGATGAGCGAAACCACCGGGAGAAACGCCCAGACGATCCATCGTCTGCTGGAATTAAACGGTGGAATGGAGGACGACAAGGGACAGCCGGTGGCGGGCCCGGTGCATTTTGAACGAAATGCCATGAATCCTCTGGAATATGACGTGGTGATCATTGACGAAATGTCCATGGTGGATATTTTCCTGATGCACAGCCTTTTGCAGGCTATTGTGCCGGGAACCCGGGTGATCCTTTCCGGGGATGTGAACCAGCTGCCCAGTGTAGGCCCCGGCTGTGTGCTGCGGGATATGATCGATTCCGAAAAGATCTGCATCGTGCGGCTGAACCGGATCTTCCGTCAGGCGGCTATGAGCGATATCGTAGTCAATGCCCACAGGATCAATGCCGGTGAGACGGTGGAGCTGGATAACAAGAGCCGGGATTTCTTTTTCCTGAAACGGTATGATGCAGACACGGTTATTCAGGTGATGCTGACGCTGATGACGAAGAAGCTTCCGGCCTACGTTGGGGCGGACATGCTGGATATCCAGGTGCTGACTCCCACCAGAAAGGGACTTCTGGGGGTGGAACGGCTAAATGAGATCCTCCAGGCGGTATTGAATCCGAAAGAAGAGAAAAAGCCGGAGAAGGAAACGGTAAATGGTGTGCTCCGTCAGGGAGACAAGGTAATGCAGATCAAGAACAACTACCAGCTGGAATGGGAGGTTCGGGATCGCTACGGTATCCCTGTGGACAAGGGCACCGGTGTGTTTAACGGAGATATCGGCTTTATCCGGGAGATCAATACCTTTGCGGAGACCTTAACGGTGGAATTTGATGATAAACGGATGGTGGAGTACGATTTCAAGATGCTGGATGAGCTGGAGCTTGCCTATGCGGTGACCATTCACAAATCCCAGGGCAGCGAGTACCCGGCAGTGCTGATCCCCCTGCTGGCGGGGCCGAAGATGCTGATGAACCGGAATCTTCTCTACACGGCAGTGACAAGGGCGAGAAAATGCGTGGCCATTGTAGGCAGTGAAGAGGTTTTCCATCAGATGGTAGCCAACAGGATGCAGCAGAGTCGCTACACCTCCTTAAAGGATCGTCTGCTGGAGTGGGAAGAGTAAAACAGCTGAAGAGAGAGTGGGAAAGGCTGTTTTTATGAAAAATATACTACTGGATATGCTGTATCCGCCGGTATGCATGCTGTGTGGGCGCCTGTTGGAGACCTCCACAGGACTGTGCAGCGACTGCAAAAAGAAGGTAAAATGGATCCGGGAACCCCGATGTCTGTGCTGCGGCAAGCCCTTGCTCTCCGACACAGAGGAATATTGCGAGGATTGCCGTGAATATCCCCGGGCCTTTGACGGCGGTTTGGGGGTATTTCCCTATCAGAATGTGATAGGGAAAGCTGTGCTGGATCTGAAAAACCGGGGGAAGCGGGAAAATGCCCCTTTTCTGGGAGCGTGTATGGCCCTTGCCCTGCAGCCCCGGCTGACAGACTGGCAGCCTATGTGCATCCTGCCCATTCCCCTTACCAGGAAAAAGCTGAGGCGGCGTGGCTATAATCAGGCAGAGCTTCTGGCCCGGGAACTGGAAAAACGGCTTAATATCCCCCTGAACCGGGACATACTGTACCGGCAAAAGGATGGGAGGGAGCAGAAGAGTCTCCATCGCTTTGCCCGGCGAAGAAATCAGGAAGATGTATTTGGCGTAAGAAAAGGAATTCTGCCGGAATGTGTTCTCCTGGTAGACGATATATATACTACGGGAAACACCCTGGAGGCGGCCAGTCGGGAGCTGAAAAAGGCGGGGGTAAAGCGGGTATATTTTGTCACTGTATGCATGGGAGCGGACTTCTAAATTACCCCTTTCCGCAGGGCCTTCTTTATGCTATTATAAATATAACTATGTAAACATTTTGACAGAAGGGAGGAGTCGTCATGAATCCCGGAAAAATACGAAAAATGACGAAGATAGAACAGTTCACCTCCGGTGATAAAGAAGGGTATCTCAAAATTGCCCGCTATTACCGCAGTGATTATATAGGTTTGCATCTGATCCGCAACTTTTTTCTGGTAACCATCGGCTATATTTTTGTTATTGCTCTGTATCTTTTGCGAAACGGCGAGGAGCTTTTGAACAATATTTATTCCCAGGATCTGAGGGCCCTGATCACCGGCTGGATCGTTAAATACGTACTGGTACTGATCCTGTACTCGGTACTGACCTATCTGATCTGTTCGGTGCGTCACGCCAAAGCCCAGAAAATGGAACGGTATCTGGATCATCAGCTGGAAAAGATGCAGCAGAAATATGAGCCGGATGAGGAAACAAAAGCATAAGGAGTCAATATGGAACAATTACAGAAAATCAGAGGGATTTGCATAAATGCTACAGAGGAGTTTGCTTTTATTCTGCTTCCCCTGCTGAAATTTGCAGTGGCCTATCTCTCTTTTTCCACTATCAATGCCCAGCTGGGCTACATTACAAAGCTGAATAACCTGTTTATCGTGCTGGCACTTTCCCTGATCAGTGCTGTGCTGCCGAATATGGTTATGATCATGCTGGCAGCGGTGCTGCTGATCCTGCAAAGCTACGGTGTACACCTGTTTGCCTGCGTTTTTGTGGTACTCATGCTGGTACTTCTGTATATCTTCTTTCAGAGATTTTCTCTGAAGAATAATCTTTTGCTGATCCTGACACCTCTGGCCTGTCATTTCGGTGTGGCACCCCTGCTTCCTGTAGTGGGCGGCCTCCTTCTGGGACCGGCAGCCCTTCTGCCCATGTGCAGCGGTGCGCTGGTTTACTGCATTATTTCTGTGGTAGCAGAGTGTGCGCCCGCTATTCACGGGCTGGATATTAAGGAGTTTACTACGGTGGTTACCCAGCTGCTGGACAGCCTGGCTACCAGGACAGATATTGTGCTGCTTCTGATCATTATGGCCAGTGTGTTTCTGGTGGTATATGCCCTTCACAGACTGTCTGTACCCTATGCATGGCAGATCGCACTGGGCTGTGGTGTACTGGCCTTTATTTTCCTGCTGGTGACAGGCGGCTTCTTTATGGAGTCCTC
>CAZUBP010000052.1:5928-7194 GCA_964618605.1 uncultured Lachnospiraceae bacterium
GAAGAACTGATTCGGGCTGTCTATGAGATGGGTGCGGTGAAAACCGGTGCCCTGATCGTGCTGGAACGGGATATTATACTTTCCGAGTATGAAAAGACAGGTATTGAGATCGATTCCCGGATCAGCAGCCAGCTGGTGCTGAATATTTTTGAACACAATACACCTCTTCATGACGGCGCAGTGCTGGTGAGAAACGACCGTATTCAGTCAGCCACCTGTTATCTGCCACTGTCGGATAACCTGTCCCTGAATAAGAATCTGGGTACCCGTCACAGGGCGGCAGTGGGTATCAGTGAGGTATCCGATGCCCTGACGATCATTGTATCCGAGGAAACGGGAAATGTCTCCTATGCCCAGAAGGGACGGATCCGTATCAATGTAGAGCCTGAGGAGCTGCGGGAACAGCTGAAAACCCTTCAGGTAAATAATTATACAGGAGACAGAAGGCGAAGGATCCGGAAAGGACGTGAGGATATTGAAACAGAGGCTTAAAAATAACTGGCTTTTGAAGCTGGCTTCCGTAATCATTGCCTTCGGCATCTGGTTAACTATCAGCAATATCAATGATCCTGTGATCAAAAAAGTATATACCAGTGTTCCGGTGACCATCACCAACGGTTCCTATATAGAGAGTCGGGGCATGACCTATCGTCTTGACAGCAGCTATCAGACCGTTTCGGTGACCCTTACCGGCAGTACCTCCCGGGTGACCCGGCGCAGCGATGATATTGTGGTGGAGGCGGATCTGACCCAGATCGTGGATATGGATTCCACTCCGGTTATGGTGCCGGTAACGGTTAAGTGTTCCGATATTTCCGCTGAGAATATCAGCGTATCCCCCATCACGATCCCCATAGAGATAGAGGAGCGGGAGACCAAGGACTTTATGATCGCCGTCAGCTACGGTGATACCATGCCGGGTGCTGGCTATGAGATCGGCAATATCTTTGCCAATCCGGAGAAGGTTACGGTCAGCGGACCGGAGTCCATTATAGAAAAGATCGACAGGGTAGTGGCCAATGTCAGCGTGGAAGGGATGACAGTGGACTGCTCCAAGAAGGCCGATCTGGTGATCTACGACAAGAACCAGGAGATCATGTCCGATACGGATGTGCAGTATCTCACCTTTGATATCGGAGATCCGGAGGTAGATGTATACGTAGAGCTGTGGAACACCCTCAGCGATATTAATCTGACCTGTACGCCATCGGGAGAACCGGCCAGCGGCTATACCATAGCTTCGGTAACCACCACCCCCAGTGAGAT
>CAZUBP010000052.1:7294-9349 GCA_964618605.1 uncultured Lachnospiraceae bacterium
ACAGGGGCTGCAGGTGGTATATGCAGACTCAGCCTTGACAGTGACGCTTCGGGGCAAAAGCCAGGATCTGGAAAGACTGACCAAGAATGATATATCTGCAACAATCAATCTCAGCGGATTGCAGGAGGGCACCTACGAGGTACCGGTGACCATTACCCTGCCGGATAATACCACACTGTTGTCGGAGATAAAGACCAGCGTACAGCTGGTATCCCTTCAGGAATCCATTTCGTCATCGGAATAAAAGATAGGAAGAAAAAATGAAGAGCAAAAAAATAGTGATAAAAAATGCAAATGGGCTGGATCTGGATTATGCCGGCAGGATTTGCAAAAAGGCGGTGCAGTTTAAGTCACTGATCACCTTTGGCTACGCAGATGGCACAGCAAACGCCAAGAGCGTGCTGAGTGTTTTGGGCTCCTGTGTCAGGGGCGGAGATGAGATCGAGCTGTTCTGTGACGGTGTGGACGAGGAAGAAGCCCTCGACACCATGACAGCCATACTGGATCCCCAGTCATAAGCGAACAAAAGAGATTCCTTCGGGAGTCTCTTTTTTCTTCACAAGAATTTACTCTTTTTTTCCGTATTCTTTATAAAGAGGTAAGAGCAGGCATATTTACAAAATATAGTGAATTTGCTATCATAAGACGAAGAAAAAAGTGCGTCCGGTGGGAAAAAGGCCGGAAACACGGGAGGACATCTATGTCTGAGGACAAAAATCAGGATACACAAAGTACCCGGGAGGACACCTACGAGAAGGTCTGTATGCTGTGCCGCAGACCGGAAAGTAAGGTAAAGAGTATGATCTCCCTGCCAAATAACATCTGCATCTGTTCTGACTGTGTGCAGAAGAGCTTTGATTCCATGAACAGCAGCAATATCAACTACAATGATCTGCTGTCCGGAATGCAGGGCTTCCCCATGATGGATTTTGGCGGAATCACCAACCAGGTGCCTGAAAGACAAAAACTGAAAAAAAAGAAACCGAAAACAGAGGAGCAGGGAGTTTTTGATATTCGCAAGCTTCCCGCACCTCATAAGATCAAGGCAGGACTTGATGAGTATGTGATCGGCCAGGAGCATGCCAAAAAGGCTATTTCCGTGGCTGTTTACAATCATTATAAGAGGATCCACGCAGATACCACAGATGGCGTGGAGATCGAGAAATCCAATATGCTGATGATCGGTCCCACCGGCAGCGGCAAGACCTATCTGGTGCAGATGCTGGCAAAGCTGTTGGATGTGCCGCTGGCCCTCACCGACGCCACATCCCTTACCGAGGCGGGGTATATAGGTGACGATATAGAAAGCGTGGTTTCCAAGCTTCTGGCCGCAGCGGACAACGATGTGGAGCGGGCAGAGCAGGGCATTATATTTATCGATGAGATCGATAAGATCGCCAAGAAGAAAAATACCAATCAGCGGGATGTCAGCGGTGAGGCGGTACAGCAGGGTATGCTGAAGCTTCTGGAAGGGGCTGACGTGGAGGTCCCCGTAGGTGCCAATTCCAAAAATGCCATGGTGCCTCTGACCACTGTAAATACAAGGAACATCCTGTTTATCTGTGCAGGTGCTTTCCCGGATCTGGAGGAGATCATCAAGGATCGTCTGAACAAGCAGTCATCCATGGGCTTTATTGCTGATCTGAAGGATAAGTACGATGAGGATAAGAATCTGCTGGACAAGGTAACCGTGGAGGATCTGCGAAAGTTCGGCATGATACCGGAGTTTCTGGGACGTTTGCCGGTGGTATTTACCCTCCAGGGACTTACCCAGGATATGATGGTGGAGATCCTGCAAAAGCCGAAAAATGCCATTATCAAGCAGTACCAGAAGCTGTTGGCTATGGATGAGGTAAAGCTGGTTTTCGAGGAGGGAGCGCTGCAGGAGATTGCAGCCAGAGCCCTGGAAAAGGATACCGGAGCCAGAGCCCTGCGGGCTATTATAGAGGAATTTATGCTGGATATCATGTTTGAGATCCCCAAGGATTCCTCCATTGGCGAGGTTATCATTACCCGGGAGTATATCACCAAAACCGGCGGTCCGAAGATACTGAT
>CAZUBP010000053.1:0-9275 GCA_964618605.1 uncultured Lachnospiraceae bacterium
CTCCTCCGACTCTGCTAAGTTCATCTGCGTCCTTCGGACTTGATTCACTAAGCGGCGCTGGATGGTCCTCCGTAATCTCCTCTCCCTTCGCTTATGCTCGGGACAGGAGAACTATGGACTCAACGTGCACCGTCTGGGGGAACATGTCTACGCATACGGCCTTGTCTACCTTGTAGCCGCTGCCGATGAGCATTTCTAGATCCCGGGCCAGGCTGGTGGGTTTGCAGGAAATATAGACCATGCGTTCCACGCCGTACTCGATGATCTTTTTCAGTGCTTTGGGGTTGCAGCCGTCTCTGGGGGGATCCAACATAATGAGATCCGGTTTTTCCTGTATCTCATCCAGCATAGCCAGCACGTCTCCCGCCAGGAAATGGCAGTTTTCCAATCCATTCAGTGCTGCATTTTCCTTCGCAGCTTCCACTGCCTCCTCCACGTTCTCCACACCGATCACTTTTTTTGCCACCGGTGCCAGGATCTGGGCAATGGTGCCAGTGCCGCTGTACAGGTCAAAAACTACTCGATTCTCTGTACTGCCCATATACTCCCTGGCGGTCTCGTAAAGCACCTCTGCCCCCAGAGAATTAGTCTGGAAGAAGGAAAAAGGTGTTACTCTGAACTTCAGTCCCAGGAGTCCCTCGTAAAAATCCTCCTTGCCATACAGGATACGTGTCTCATCACTCTGGACGGTATCAGCCACGGAATCATTAAGCATATGAAGAATACCGCTGATCTGTCCCTCCAGGGGCAGCGCCAACAGGGCATCCTTTAATGGGGTCAGATCATGTTCCTCCTGACTGGTAGTTACCAGGGCCACCAGAATATCCCCGAATTTTACGGATCTGCGCACCAGTACATGGCGCAAATATCCTTCATGACTCATTTTTCGATATATAGAAGCGGGATACTCCCGGAAATATGTCTCAATGCACGCCACGATCCGGTCATAATCCTTGCTGACAATGGCACAGTCCGATGCGGAGAGAATATCATAGGTGCTGCATTTTCTGTGCAGCCCCAGTGTCAGCGGGCCATCCTTCTCGGCATCCCCAAAGGAAAATTCCATTTTGTTGCGGTAGGCAGTTTCTGTGGGGCTGGCCTTAATGCCTTCAAATACATAATCCGCCTCCCCGGCCTCCGTAACCTGTCCGGCACCCTTGATGGCGTCATCCAGCAGTTTTTTCACCTGGCCTGCCTTCAGCTTCAGCTGATCCTCGTAGGCCATAGTCTGGTACATGCAGCCGCCGCATTCCGGGAACTGGGAACACAGAGGTTCTCTGGTCTCCAGAGGTGATTTTTCCCGCACCTCCAGGATACGTCCACCCAGGCGTCCGCTTCTCTTTTTCTGAATAAATCCATATATCTTCTGTCCCGGGATGCCGTTTTTTACCGTCACCCGTTCTCCCTCCGGCGTTTCTACACGACAAAGGTTGGGAAAGTCTACTCTATCAATAGTTCCTTCAAATCTATCGCCTTTTTTCATGCTGTATATACTCCTGACATAAAACTTTTCATCTATCATAATGGAAATGCCGAAACACCGCAACTGTTTTCGTACGCAATCCAAAAGAAAGAAGAGCCCCTGTTTATACAGGAGCTCCATGGATCTTTCGTCATTATTCAGCTTTCTCTTCTGCCTTGTCAGCTACAGCCTGAGCAGCCTGTGCTGCTGCCTCTGCCACATTTTCTTTGATCTGGTCAACCTTCTCTGCGGCGGCATCCTTAACTTCCTCAGCTGCCTCCTCTACGGCTTCCTTAGCCTCCTCTGCAGCCTCTTTGGGCTCTTCCGGCTTTTTCTCTTCTTTTTCGTCCTCGAAACAATCCTCGAGGTCATCATCAAAATCTTCCTCAAAATCTTCCAGATAATCCGGAGTCAGGAAACGATATACTGCGTAAGCAATACCTGCGATGGCTGCTACTGCACCGATAATAGCCAGCACCCAAACGAGTACATTGTTTTTCTTTTTTTCTTCCTTATTAAGTGCTGCAATCAATTCATCCACTTTACTCATGAATCGTTACCGTCCTTTCTTTATACATATTTTCTCGGAATATATGAGTTATTATACCACCGACATAGCAGTTTTACCATACGTAAACCATATTTTAGCTACATTACACTAAAATCTCTTTAAATCTTTTGCAATTTTGCGAAAGCGGCAAACATTTTCTTTGTTCCGAATTTTTCAAAGTCCACGGTGACCTCATAATCCTTGCCGCCCTTCACTATATTCAGCACCATACCGGTACCGAACTTCACATGACGCACCGTATCGCCTACCTCATACTCCGGCGCTCCACCGGCATTCAGTATACTGCCGCCGGTACGCAGGGCAGGCTTATCAAACATGGTTTGGGAATAGGCTGCGGGCTTTCGGAAATCCTGTCGGGCCTTCCGCCAGGTATTGTCCACCGGCGGATCCGGTTTTTTCCGCTCCGGCAGGCTGTCTCTCCCCAGATCCACCAGCTCTCTGGGAATCTCATGGACAAAGCGGGATACCTTATTGTACTGGGTCTCGCCACGGATCATGCGCTGTTTACAGCTGGTCATGGTCAAATCATCCATTGCACGGGTAATACCCACATAGCAAAGACGCCGTTCCTCCTCCAGCTCCATGGTATCGTCGGAGGTAATGGTCATGTAGCTGGGGAAAATACCGTCCTCCATACCTGTCAAAAATACCCGGGGAAATTCCAGTCCCTTGGCGCTGTGCAAAGTCATCAACAATACCTTGTTGGTGTCCTCATCCTCCATATCAATATCTGCCACCAGGGCCACATCTGCCAGAAAGCCGCTGAGGGTGGGCTCCTCTGCCCCCTCCTCATAGGTTACCACCTTGGTGATCAGCTCATCGATATTTTCTATACGGGCTCTGGCCTCCTCCGTATCCTCTGCTTCCAGTTCCTTTACGTAACCGGTCTGCTCTATTACCTTATTTAACAGTTCCTCTACGGACAAAATGGATGCCATTGCCTTGAGGCTGTCTATGTACTGGGTAAAGCCCTTGATCTTTGTGGCTGCCCGGGCCAGTCCCGGCACATGATCCGCCATTCTCATGGCTTCGTAAAGGCTCAAGCCCTCCTGCTGGGCAAAGTCCGCCACCTTATTCAGACTGGCAGCACCGATTCCCCGCTTGGGCACATTGACGATACGACGCACCGCCAGATCATCTCTGCCATTATCGATGGTTTTCAGATAAGCCAGAAGATCCTTTATCTCCTTGCGGGAATAGAAGTTCAGTCCCCCAACCAAACGATAGGGCACGTTGGCCATCAAAAATTTTTCCTCGAAAAGACGGGACTGGGCATTGGTACGATACAGCACGGCAAAATCGCTGTAATCCGCACCCTCCCTCACCTGGGATCGGATCTCTCCGGCTACATACTCAGCCTCCTCAAAGGCATTCATAAACTGCCGGAAATGTACCTGCTGTCCCATTTCCTTGTCGGACCACAGGGTCTTTTTCTTTCGTCCCCGGTTGTTGGCAATAACAGCATTGGCTGCATTCAGGATATTCTGGGTAGATCGATAATTCTGTTCCAGCTTGATCACCTTGGCATCGGGGAAATTTTTCTCAAAGTCCAGAATATTTCGGATATTGGCGCCCCGGAAACGATAGATAGACTGGTCATCGTCACCTACCACGCAGAGATTCCGGTATTTCTTAGCCAACAGATTCACCAGGGCAAACTGGGCTGTGTTGGTATCCTGATACTCATCTACCATAATATAGAGGAAACGTTCCTGATAGCTGTCCAGCACATCCGGCTGGCTCTGAAACAGTTCCACCGTTTTCATCAGAAGGTCATCAAAATCCAGGGCATTGTTCTGCTTCAGTATATGCTGATAGGCCGTATATACCTTGGCGATCACCTGTTTATTCCAGTCTCCGGCGGAATCCAGCTGGTACTCCTCCGGAGAGATCAGTTCGTTTTTTGCTGCGGAAATGGCTGACAGCAGCATACGATCCTTATAGATACGGGTGTCCAGATCCTGCTGCTTGATGATCTCCTTCATCACATGCTTCTGGTCATCTCCGTCGTAGATCGTAAAGTTGGTATCATATCCCAGACGATCGATATAGCGGCGCAAGATCCGTACACAGGTGGAATGAAAGGTGCTCACCCAGACGCTGCTGCCGTTGATACCGGCCATCTGATCCACACGGTCTCTCATCTCACCGGCGGCCTTATTGGTAAAGGTAATCGCCAGAATATTCCAGGGATTTACCTGTTTCTCACTGATCAGATAAGCGATCCTCTGGGTCAGTACTCTGGTTTTTCCGGAGCCTGCTCCGGCTATGATAAGCAGCGGCCCCTCTGTATATTCTACGGCCTCCTGCTGCTGTGGGTTCAATTGCATAACATACCTCCTCGGCTGTCCCATACTCTCTGCCGCCCAAAACAAATGTTCGAGCAGCACTCTTATTATAGAGGAAGGGAAAAAAAAGTGCAACCGTTAGCTTGTCATACAGAAACAAAAACTATATAATAAGAATGTTTTACAATCCACAGGCCGTTGCATGTGCGGATGAGACAGGAGGTAGAAAAAGATGAGTAAAAAGATAGAGTCTGCTGCTATGGATCGATTATTCGACGGTATTTTAAGCCTGAAAACAAAGGAAGAATGCTATACCTTCTTTCAGGACGTGTGTACCGTCAATGAACTGCTTTCCCTGGCACAGCGTTTCGAAGTTGCCGAAATGCTTCGCAATAAAATTACGTATACTGAAATTTCTGAATCAACCGGAGCATCTACAGCCACTATCAGTCGGGTGAACCGTTGTCTGCAATATGGCAATGACGGCTATTCTCTCGTACTGGACAGATTAAATGACCAGAAACACTAAAAAGGACATACTGAAAGGATAAACGCTATGACAATCAATGAAAAAGCCCTTATGTTACATGAAAAATGGCAGGGAAAATTAAGCACTGAGCCTAAAGCCCCTGTAAAAACCCGTGAGGATCTGGCTCTGGCCTACACCCCCGGCGTAGCTGAACCCTGTAAGGTGATCGCCAAAGATCCTGAGAAGGCTTATGTATATACAATGAAGCAGAACACCATTGCTGTTGTTTCCGACGGCAGCGCTGTTCTGGGTCTTGGCAATATCGGCGCCAAGGCTGCTTTACCTGTTATGGAAGGAAAGGCTGTTCTTTTTAAAGAATTCGGCAATGTCAACGCCGTTCCCATCTGCCTGGATACCCAGGATACAGAAGAGATCATCAAGACAGTGATCAATATTGCACCGGCCTTCGGCGGCATCAATCTGGAGGATATCTCCGCTCCCCGCTGTTTCGAGATCGAGACAAGACTGAAAGAGGTTCTGGATATTCCCGTTTTCCACGATGACCAGCATGGTACCGCTATTGTCGTACTTTCCGGTGTGATCAACGCCCTGAAGGTAGTAGGCAAGAAGAAAGAGGACTGCAAGATCGTAGTTAACGGTTCCGGTGCCGCAGGTATCGCTATCGCCAAGCTGCTCTTATCCCATGGTTTCAAGGATCTGATCCTCTGTGATTCCAAGGGTATCATCAGCGCTGACAATGACAATCTGAACTGGATCAAGAAGGAAATGGCTGAGGTAACCAACCTGGAGCACAAGCACGGCACACTGGCTGACGCTATGGTAGGCTCCGATATCTTTATCGGTGTATCCGCTCCCGGCTCCGTTACACAGGATATGGTACGCAGCATGAACAAGGATGCCATCATTTTTGCCATGGCTAATCCTGTTCCGGAGATCATGCCTGACGAAGCCAAGGCTGCCGGAGCCCGTGTTGTTGGTACCGGCCGCAGTGACTTCCCCAACCAGGTAAATAATGTAGTTGCTTTCCCGGGTATTTTCCGTGGCGCCCTGGATGGACGTGCACCCCAGATCACCGAGGATATGAAGCTGGCAGCTGCCCTGGCTATCGCCGGTCTCGTATCTGACGATGAGCTGAACGAAGATTTCGTTATGCCGGAGGCCTTTGATCCCCGGGTTCGTGACGCCGTAGCAGAAGCTGTTAAACAGCACATCAAATAACTATGGTTCCCTTTGCGGATCATCGGCGCTATAACGCCCTGGATGTATATTTACAAAACACCTTCGGTGAGAAGGTATATAAGCTGGCTTTGGATGGCGGTATGACCTGTCCCAACCGGGACGGTACCCTGGGCAGGGGAGGCTGTATTTTCTGCAGCAGCGGCGGCTCCGGAGATTTTGCCGCCAGTGCCGCCTTATCTGTGACCCAACAGATTGACCGGCAGATCGCTGCGGCCAGCCAAAAGACTATCCATTCCGCCATAGCTTACATCGCTTATTTTCAGGCCTATACCAATACCTACGCCCCCTGTGACGTACTGGAGAGACTGTTTACAGAGGCCGCTGCCCATCCGGCAGTGTGTGCCCTGTCCATTGCTACCCGGCCGGATTGCCTGCCGCCGGAGGTGGTCTCTCTGCTGGCCGATATCAATAGGCAAAAGCCCGTATGGATCGAGCTGGGGTTCCAGACCATGCATGAGACTACCGCTGCACGTATTCACAGAGGTTATCCCCTCTCCTGTTTTACCGATGCCGTGGCCCGTCTCAGAGCTGCCGGCCTTTCCCAGGTCATTGTTCACACGATTCTGGGACTTCCCGGGGAAACCGATGAAATGATGCTGGACACCATGAGGTTCTTAAATACCCAGCCGGTGAGCGGCATTAAGCTGCAGCTGCTCCATGTACTCCGGGGCACTGTCCTGGCAGATATGTACGAAGCCGGTGAGTTTGAGACCCTTACCCAGGAACATTATATTGACCTGGTGGTTCGCTGTCTGGAAACCCTGTCTCCTGACCTTGTGATCCATCGCCTTACCGGGGATGGCCCCAAGGAGCTGTTGCTGGCGCCTTTATGGAGCCTGAAAAAACGAAGCGTTCTTAACGCTCTGCAGCATGAGCTGAAGGTACGGGACACCTGGCAGGGGAAATATTTTTCTATATAAAGGGGAGTATTCTTTATATGCAGGAAGCTTTCACACTGTACAAACTGATTATTCTATATGCCCTGGACAAGGTGCGTATGCCCATGACCAACGCCCAGATCTGTGATCTGATGCTGGACAAGGAATACACCACCTATTTCCGGGTACAGGAGGTTCTTTCCGAGATGGGGGATGCTCATCTGATCCATCCGGAAAAGATCCGTAATATTACGCAATACACCATTACGCCGGAGGGAGAAAGCACGGTGGATTTCTTTTCCCACCAGATCTCCAATGAGATCCGGGGAGAGATCGACAGCTATCTGAAGGATCACGCTATTGAAATGCGCAATACCATCTCCCATCCCGCCGACTATGATCGAAACCCCTACCAGGAATACACGGTAAACTGCCGTATGCTGGAAAAGGGGCAGGAGATCTTTGCCGTATCTTTTTCCGTTCCCACGGAGGAGGCTGCCAAAAGAGCCTGTGAAAACTGGGAAACAAGGCATGAAGAGATCTACGGCGATCTTCTTTCCAAACTATTATAATTTATGGCAAAAAAACTGCCGGACAGCAGACACTCTCGTGCACTGTCCGGCAGTTTTTCTTATCAGTCCTCTCTGGACCGCAGTCTTTCCAACCGTTCTTTTATCTGTTTCTCACAGCCCAGCTCTGTAGGCTCATAGAACACCTCATCCCGGATCTCATCCGGCAGATACTGCTGTTTCACATAATGTTCCGGATAGAGGTGGGCGTATTTGTATCCCACACCGTGTCCCAGCTTTGCCGAGCTCTTGTAGTGAGCGTCCTGGAGATGCACCGGCACCGTGGTTTTTACCCGCTGCACGCTGTCCATAGCCGCACCGATAGCGTTAGTGCAGGCGTTGCTCTTGGGCGCTCCCGCTATATAGATAGCCGCCTGGGCCAGGATCAGCTGAGATTCCGGCATACCCACACGTTCTACCGCCTGGGCTGCTGCCGCCGCTACCACCAGAGCCTGGGGATCCGCATTTCCCACATCCTCTGAGGCACAGATCATCATACGCCGGGCAATAAACTTCACATCCTCACCGGCATACAGCATCTTGGCCAGATAATACACCGCCGCATCGGGATCCGAACCCCGCATACTCTTGATGAAAGCGGAGATCGTGTCATAATGCTGATCTCCTGTCTTATCATAGCGTACTACCCGCTTCTGAATACATTCTGAGGCCGTTTCCAGATCAATATGGATCTTTCCGTCCTCACCCCTGGGTGTCGTCAGGATGGCCAGCTCTATGGCATTTAAGGCTGCTCTGGCATCTCCTCCGGCCACATCTGCCAGAAAATGCCGGGCATCTGCCTCCAGCACAGCGTCGTAGCTGCCCATGCCGTTGACCCGGTCTGTCACAGCCCGATCCAGAAGCTTTTCCACTTCCTCTATACTCAGGGATTTCAATTCAAAAATCACCGAGCGGGACAGTAAAGCCCCGTTCACCTCAAAATAGGGATTTTCCGTGGTAGCACCGATAAGAATAATGGTTCCATCCTCTACATAAGGAAGCAGATAGTCCTGCTGCCCCTTGTTAAAACGGTGGATCTCATCGATGAACAGGATCGTCTTTTTCCCGTACATACCCAGATCGTTCTGGGCCTGCTTTACCGCCTCTTCCATATCCTTTTTCCCGGCGGTGGTGGCATTCAGCTGGGTAAACCGGGCACTGGTGGTATTGGCGATCACCTTGGCCAGGGTGGTCTTACCTGTTCCCGGCGGGCCGTAAAAGATCAGAGAGCTCAGCTTATCCGCCTTAATGGCACGATACAGCATCTTTCCCTCCCCGATGATATGCTGCTGCCCTACCACCTCTTCCAGGGTTTTAGGCCGCATTCTGGAGGCCAGGGGCGACTCCTTTTCCAGCGTTGCCTCTTTCATATAGGAAAACAAATCCATATCCGGCATAGTTCTTCCCCCATTTCATCCTTAATAGGAAAAAAGGGAATCCCATTCCCTGCGGACGAGATCCCCTGTTACTGTCAAGTATTGTACTTAAGCCAGTTTGCTCTTTGCCAGCTCTGCCAGTGTTGCAAAGCCTTCTGCATCGTTGATAGCCATGTCAGCCAGAACTTTTCTGTTCAGGTCAACGTTAGCCAGCTTCAGACCATACATGAATTTGCTGTAGGACAGACCGTTCATGCGAGCTACAGCGTTGATACGAGCGATCCACAGCTGTCTGAACTGACGTTTTCTCTCCTTACGACCAGCGTAAGCAGTAGTCAGAGCTCTCATAACAGACTGTTTTGCTACTCTATACTGTTTGGATCTGGCTCCTCTGTAACCTTT
>CAZUBP010000054.1:0-2697 GCA_964618605.1 uncultured Lachnospiraceae bacterium
CCTTTGATGAGGATAAGCTGACAACGATCCTGGACAGCAGCGAGGAGATGCAGCCTATCCATCAGATCGCTCCCGAGGATGCCTATATGGATTTCCAGGAAGGCAAGTTTGTTGTGGTAGAGGAAAATCCCGGCAATAAGATCGACGAAGAGATCCTGACAGCTGCAGTAGTGGGCGCTATTTCCAGCGGCTTGCCGGAGATCAACGTGGAGGAGACGGATGCCTATGCTACAGCTGCCGTGACCTCTGAGGATGAGACTCTGGTGAATAAGGTACAGCAGCTGAACCAGTACGTCGGTGCCAGCATCACCTATGATCTGCCCCAGGGAAACAAGGTGCTGGACGGCACTACCATGATCGAGTGGCTGGATCAGGATGCAGATGGCAATTACACCAAGGATGAGGATGCTTTCAATGCCAAGCTGAAAGCCTTTGTGAAGGAACTGGCATCGGAGACCGATACACTGGGTGACAAGGTGGATTTCAAGAGTACCTATGGTACCGTGGTACAGGTAAAAACGGTGGACGTTGGCTGGAAGGTCGATCAGTCAACGGAGCTGGAGACTCTCAAGGAAAATATTGCCAACGGTGATTGTGTAGAGCGTGAGCCGGAATACAGCAGCAAAATGAGCACCACCGAGAACGGTGGCTTTGGTGATACCTATATTGAGGTGGATCTTACCTCACAGCATGTATATTTCTATAAGAGCGGAAGTCTTGTATGGTCCAGTGACTGTGTGTCCGGAAAAATGACACAGGATCGGTATACGCCCTCCGGTGTATATCTGCTGGATTACAAGACAAAGGACAGAACGCTGAGAGGTAAAAAGCTGGCAAACGGAGAGTACTCCTACGAATCTCATGTAGATTACTGGATGCCCTTCTACGGCGGTTACGGCTTCCATGATGCCAGCTGGAGAAGTAAGTTTGGCGGAAAGATCTACAATTACAGCGGTTCTCATGGCTGTATCAATCTGCCCACCAGCAAAGCATCCACGCTGTACGATCTGATCGATAAAGACATACCTATCGTTATTTTCTATAGAACAGAGGTTACCATTCGTCCGGCGGAGACGACGGAGTCCAGCGACGGCGAGGGAAGTTCTTCTTCCTCCAGCAAGACAACAAGCTCCTCCACGGCTTCTTCCAGCAGTACGGAGAGCTCCAGCAAGACAGAGTCCTCCAGCAAGACGGAGAGCTCCAGTAAGACAGAGAGCTCATCAAAGACAGAGAGTTCCAGCAAGACGGAATCCTCTTCAACAGAATCCTCCTCTAAGACAGAGGAAGGCACTGAACAGACAGGAGAACCTGCGGGAACAGCAGAAACAACGGAATAACTTATGAGCAGGAAAATATTTTTTACAGATCTGGATGGTACCCTTCTGAATGATCAGAAGGAGATAACACCGGAGAACAGAGAAGCGATAAACCGGGCCCGACAGGAAGGAAACAGCATTGTGCTGGCCACGGGCCGTTCTACAGAGAATGTTATACAGCAGATCAAGCGACTGGCTCTGGATCAGCCGGGCTGCTACGCCATTACCTTTAACGGCAGCGCCATTATCCGGTGTGATACCGGGGAGGTTTTGCGGGAGAAGAGTCTGGATATGGAGGTAGTGCGCTGCCTCTTTAAGGAAGCCAAGCGCTGGGGCATTCACTGTCAGACCTATGAAAAGGGAGAAACCATAGCGGAAGCCAATACAAAGGAATTGATCCGCTATGATCGCAATAATAAAGGCCATTCCCGCATTGTGCCGGATATACCGGGGACACTGAAAACGGAGCCCCCCAAGGTGCTTCTGGCGGAGCTGGAGGATCGAAAGCGTCTGGAAGATTTCCAAAAGGAACATGAGCAGCAGTTTGCCGGCATAGCGGATTCCTTTTTCTCCTGCAAGGAATATTTGGAATATGTGCCTGCAGGCGTCAACAAGGGAAGTGCCATTCTCTGGCTGTGTGAGTATTTGCAGGTGTCTATAGAAGATACGGTGGCAGCAGGAGATGCGGCCAATGATCTGCAGATGCTGAAAACGGCGGCAGTAGGTGCTGCCATGTGCAACGGCGAGGAGCAGGTGAAGGCTGCGGCAGATTATGTCACAGAGCGGGACAATAATCACAGCGGCGTTGCAGAAATTCTGGAAAAATTTGTATTGCAGGGATAGTCATGTTAGAAGAACTGGTAAAACCACTGCTGGACTGGTACGATGCTCATCACCGGGTATTGCCCTGGCGGGAGAACAAGAATCCTTATCATATATGGATCTCGGAGATCATGCTTCAACAGACCAGAGTGGAAGCGGTAAAACCCTATTTTGATCGATTTACAAAAGCCCTGCCCACCATAAAGGATCTGGCGGAATGTCCGGAAGAACGACTGCTGAAACTTTGGGAGGGTCTGGGCTATTATAATCGGGTGCGCAATATGCAGAAGGCGGCCCGTCAGATAGAGGCAGACTATGCCGGAGAGCTGCCTGAAAGCTATGAACAGCTTCTTTCTCTGGCAGGTATCGGCGCCTATACAGCCGGTGCCATCGCCTCCATTGCCTGGGATATTCCCGTGCCGGCGGTGGACGGCAACGTTCTGCGAATATGGGCCAGGCTGACGGCCTGTGGAGAGGATGTTCTGAAGGAAACGGTAAAGAAAGAAGCCTTTCGGCAGCTGGCAGAGGTGATGCCAAAGACCCGTTCCGGAGATATAAA
>CAZUBP010000054.1:2797-9225 GCA_964618605.1 uncultured Lachnospiraceae bacterium
GGATTGTACGAGTTGCCGGGACTGGCCGGTTACAGAGAAGAAAAAGAGGTTCTGGACTATCTGGAGGAAAGACAGCTGGAACCTTTATATATGGAAAAACTGCCCGCTGCCAAACATGTTTTTTCCCATGTGGAATGGCAGATGAGGGGATACCTGGTTCGGGTGGCTTCTCTTGAGGAGACAGCAGCAGGAGACTGGATATTTGTGGATGTGGATACTGCCCAGAGGGAATACCCTCTGCCATCGGCTTTCAAGGCCTACGCTTCCTATATTCAGCTGCAGCTGGGCGTGCAACAGGAAAAATAAATGGTGAATACCATAAATTTAGGAGGAAACTCAATGAAATTACTGACGATAGCAGTACCGTGTTACAATTCGGAGGCCTATATGGAAAACTGTGTCAACAGTCTGCTTCCGGGAGGAGATGAGGTGGAGATCATTCTCGTCAATGACGGCTCCAAGGATAATACGCCGCAGATCGCCGATCGTCTGGCAGCTGAGCATCCGGGCATTGTCAAGGTGATCCACAAGGAGAACGGAGGCCACGGTTCCGGCGTCAATGCGGGAATTGAGCATGCTACAGGCCTTTACTACAAGGTAGTGGACAGCGATGACTGGGTAGATAAGGAGGCTTATCCCCGACTGTTGGCTAAGCTGCGGGAATTTGCCCAGCTGGAGGAAAAGCCGGACGTTGTTATCAGTAATTATATTTACGATAAAGAAGGGGCAAAACACAAAAAGGTAATGAAATACACCGGAAGCCTTCCCCAGAATCAGATCTTCGGCTGGAATGATGTAAAGAATATGGGCCTTGGCCACTATATTCTCATGCATTCCCTGATGTATCGCACACAGGTGCTGCGGGATTGTGGATTGCACCTGCCGGAGCACACCTTCTATGTGGATAACCTCTTTGCCTTCGTACCCTTCCCCTATGTGAAGAAGATGTACTATATGAACGAGGATTTCTACCATTATTATATCGGCAGAAGCGATCAGTCCGTCAATGAGACGGTGATGATCTCCCGTATCGATCAGCAGATCCGGGTAAACAAGCTGATGATCGACTGTATGGCAGAGCAGAGCCATACCCACACCAGCCTGCGAAAATATATGCTGAATTATCTGAGCATCGTTACCACCGTTACCTCTATCCTGCTGATCCGTATGGACAGCAAGGAGGCTGACGCCATGAAGGACGATCTCTGGAAATACATGAAGAAAAAAGATCTTCTTACCTATACTACCCTGCGGCGTGGGTTCCTGGGTGTTGCCATGAATTTCCGCACAAAAGCCGGAAGAAAGCTGGCAGTAGCTGCCTACAAGCTTACCCAGAAGATCTACGGATTTAATTAGAAATAAAAAAACGATTGCCTGTTGAGAAGCAGACAATCGTTTTTTTATGCATGTGTTTATTCCGGACAGTACATTTGGAAGGTATCCTCCGAAACGGCTACATCCAGTCGATCGCTGTAGCCCAGTACCTCGCCGTCGGTGTGGATGCAGGCGGGCAGGGAAAAGATGAAGGAAGCCTTTTTCCCCTTTTTCAGATCCAGTCTGGAGGTGAAAAGAAGGTGTTTTCCCACACGGGCCAGAGGAAAGAGGGGCAGCAGCATAGCTAAGGGCAGATCGTGGGCACTGAGAATATGAAGCTCCTCCTCCCGGGGATCGGCCTGGGGACAGAAGCGATAGCCCCCACCCTCATAGGCTGCGTTAAAGGCGGTGATAAAGGTTACTTTATCGTAATGACTGGGGCTGTCTGTATCCAGCGTGAGGTCAGTGGAAAAGACAGTGCGCAGGATCATGCGTTTGATGGCAATAAAGGTATATACCAGATTCCCCAGAGAAAAGCGACTTAACAGGGGTTTCAGGGGGGAACGATGGACATCCCGGCAGACCTCACTGTCAAAACCGGCGCCGCAGCTGATGATGAACCGGCGGCTCTTTCTTCCCATATCCATGATGCCGTAGTGAACAGGAAGGGTCTTGCCGGAAAGGATCAATTCCAGCGCCTTCTGGGTGTCCTTGGGAATGCCGACAGATTTGGCAAAATCGTTGCCGGAACCGGAGGGAATCAGTCCCAGGGTGACATTTTCCGGGTGACATATGCCGTTGACCACCTCGTTTAAGGTGCCGTCACCACCGATCACCAGTATATTGCAGGGAAGATTGGTCTCTGTAAGCATGCGGGTGATCTCCTCGGCATGACGGGCGTGATCCGTTTCATACAGGGTATAGGCCAGATGGCGAATCTTGAGCTGGGCCACCACCATGCGGCACACCTTACGGCTCTGGGAACCCTGGCTTTTGGGATTAAAAATAATATGGTACATTTCCGTTCTCCAATTCTCTTTCGTGCAGAATAAAAGGTAGTATATATGGTTTTATCTTAACAGCATTTCCCGGGAGACACAAGCGACAAATCCCACATATACTGAATAGAAAAAGGGCTGGGAGCCTATTATGGCAAAAAGTATTGTGCTGGATGCCGGTCACGGTGGAAAAGATAACGGGGCCATGTACGATGGCCAGGTGGAAAAGGAGGATGCCCTTCGGATCGTGCTGGCTCTGGGGCAGGAACTGGAGAAAAGGGGGATCGAGGTATTCTATACCCGAAAGACAGATGTGTATCAGACACCCTTTGAGAAGGCGGAGATCGCCAACAGTACCGATGCAGATGTGTTTCTCTCCATTCACCGCAATTCCGGAATAAATCCGGGAGAGTATGCGGGGGTGGAGTCCCTGGTTTACCGGAAAGAGGGACTGGCGCTGGAGCTGGGAGAAAACATTAACGGTGCCCTGGGCCTCCTGGGGTTTGACGAGATCGGCGTGTTTGCGGAACCGGGGATCATTGTACTGCGGAAAACCAAAATGCCGGCTGTGCTGGCGGAGATCGGCTTTATTAACCAGGAGGAGGACAATCGCCTGCTGTACGAGAATTTTCAGGAGGTGGTGGAAGCCCTGGCAGATGCGGTGCAGGGGACTCTGGAGCCGGATATCTATTCCACCGGTGTGGGGGGATTCTTCCAGGTGCTCATTGGGGTATGCCAGGAACGGGAAAATGCGGCAGACCTGGTAAAGAAGGCTGCCGGGGATGGCTTCCCTGCTGTGCTGGATCAGAAAAACAATGTATACAGGATCACCGTAGGGCGGTATCAGGAGCTGGACAATGCCGTGCTTATGGAGCAGGCTTTGAGAAGAAGGGGCTATACCACCCAGATCGTAGGCTGAACACAAAATGTTCAGAAAAAACCATTGAGGAAAAGCGGGGGAGTCTGCTATGATAAACCCAGCCATATCTCTGTATAAAACAGAAACCTGGCGGGAAGGAATACAGATATGCATAAAAATGTAAAAGGACTGGCACTGATTTTGACAGCAGCACTGGCTATGACCGGGTGCGGCACTGCCAAAAATCTGGCAGCAACAAGTTATAAAGCCTCAGATTACGTGGAGCTTGGAGAGTACACCGGCCTGGAGGTGGAGCAGATCCAGGAAATAACGGAGCTCACCGATGAAGAGAAGGAAGAAGCTCTGAACGAGGTTTTGTCCGACAGTGCCGAAGAGCAGGACGTGGAGGGAAGAACAGCCCAGGAGGGGGACACCCTTTCCATTAACTATACCTGCTATCAGGATGGGGAAGTGATCGATGAGACAGACGGAGATCCGGTGGATATGGAACTGGGCTCCTACACCTATTTTGATGAGGAGGGAGAGGCACAGCTTCTGGGAACCTCCGTGGGAGATACCAGAACCATCGAAATAGCAGAGGAGGATGACGAGGATTCTTCCTATTCCTACACCTATGAGGTAACCGTTGAGCGTATCTATACCACGATCATTCCGGAATTGACGGATGAGCTGGCACAGGAACAGGGATATGATTCCCGGGAAGCCATGGAAACCGCTGTTTATCAGAACTACATGGATGAGCTGAACGAAGAGTACGAAAGCTACGCCAAGCAGGATCTGCTGCAGCAGGTGATGACCAACAGTACCATGGATGGTTATCCCCAGGAGCTGTACGATGAGACCCAGACCCAGATAGATGCGGCCTATCAGGAGGTTTTCGGCGTGGGCATCGATGAGCTTTTTGAAGGGGATGAGGAGACCGTTACCTCCATTATAGAAAATGAACTGGAGTCTACACTGCTCGTATATGCCATTGCGGAAAAGGAGAATATGACCGTTACCGAAAAAGAGCTGGAGGAGTACAAGAATCAGATCGTGGTGGATTATGAATACGGCGATGTCAGTGAACTGGAGGCTGAGTACGATGACAGCACCCTAGCCCGTTCCCTGCTGACAGAGAAGGTACAGAATTTCCTCCTTGAGAATGCCTCCGTTACCTACGTGACAGAGGAGGACTATTACGCTTACTACGATGACGAAGATTATGAGGAGGATTACGAGGAATACAGCGATGACGAGGAGCTGGACGGCGAGTATTTAGATGAGGACTATGTGGATGAGGATACTTCAGCAGGAGAGATCTAAACCATGAAAGAGGATCGATTGCTCAGATTTTACACGGAACTGATTTTTGTCAGTGATGAGCCGGAACCGGCGGATATGATCTTTGTGCCGGGAAGCACCCAGGCGGCCTTGGGAGAAAGGGCGGCAGCCCTGTGGAAGGCAGGCATGGCCCCCCGGATCCTGGTGTCGGGAAAGTACAGCATTACCCGGGAGGGTTTTACACTTCCCGAAGAGGAAATGAAACGATACCCCGGCACCTATGAGACGGAGGCAGACTTTTTGCGGGAGGTGCTGCTGCAGGCGGGGGTTCCCGGGGAGGCTGTTCTGACAGAGGAGACGGCAGCCTATACCTACGAAAATGCCATCGCCTCCCGGGCACTGGTGGAAAAGCAGGGGCTGACGGTGAAAAAGGGAATTATTTGCTGCAAGCCCTACCATGCCAGACGAAGTCTTTTGTATTACCAGCTTTTGTTTCCGGAAACGGAATTTCTGGTGTGCCCCTGCAGGGATGATATTACCCGGGAAAACTGGCACAGCACAGAGGCGGGGATCGATACCGTCCTGGGAGAGGCTGAGCGGCTGGGTACCCAGTTTCATCAGATCCTTAGGGAGCATTGCCTGAAATAAAATAAATATTTTCCTGCCCCTGTTCATATAGTAGTAATATGAAAAAACATGAGGTAAGCGACATTCTGTTTCGGATGATAAAAGCCCTGATAATTGCAGGGCTCGGGACGGTGCTTGCCCTGGCAGGGCTGTCTGTTGCCATGTACAGCATAGATCCGGGGGAGAAGATCCTGAGTCTTGGGATTATGTTGACGTATATCCTGGCAGGCTTTCTTGGCGGCCTGTATATGGGACATAAGATGGACAGACGAAAGTTTTTGTGGGGTATAGGTACAGGGCTTTGTTATTTTTTCCTGCTGTGCCTGGCGTCGGTTTGCCTGCCCTGGGGGACGCCCGTGGAGAGCAGTACCTGGCTGACGGCGGCAGCGCTGTGTATGGTGGGCGGCTGTATCGGCGGTATGCTGGGATAAAATAACGGGGATTTACGAAAAAACAACTTTAAAAACAGAAAACCCTATGCTATAATGGACAAAAATATACAGGAGGAGTCAGTTATGAAACATATTAAGACTTTAAATACAAAGAGCTTACAGAATACTGTAAAAAAAGGCGGCTGCGGCGAGTGCCAGACATCCTGCCAGTCTGCATGCAAGACATCCTGCACCGTAGGTAACCAGGTCTGCGAGCAGAAGTAAGACAATCAAAGAGAGGAACTGCCGAAAGGTGCAGTTCCTTTTTCTTTGCCGTGGTTGCAGTTTACAAACGTGGCGAAATGTGGTACTATTTCCAATGATTAAAGCCCGGAATAGACAGCAACCGGGAAATGTGGCTACATTTCGTCTTCTCGGTTTTGGAGAGGGCGATTTTTGTTGTTGTACATGGGAAAAACAAAAGCATAATTTCTCCATGTATATACTCCACGAAAACGTGGAAGGGAGTTTTAATAGTGATACATCAATACATAAATAATGACATTCCTATCGTGCTGGATGTAAACAGCGGATCCGTACATGTGGTAGATCAGGTGGTTTACGACACCGTAGCACGAATGGATGAAGGCAAGACCCTGGAGACAGCCATTGAGGAGCTGAAGGGTGCCTATACAGAGACAGAGATCCGGGAAGCCTGGGCAGAGTGCCTGGAACTGAAGGAGCAGGGAATGCTGTTTACCGAGGACATTTACGAGAATGCCATTCAGCATTTTACAGACCGTCCCACCGTGGTAAAGGCCCTGTGCCTGCATATTGCCCATGATTGCAATCTGGCCTGCCGCTATTGCTTCGCTGAAGAGGGCGAATATCATGGCAGAAGAGCCCTGATGTCCTACGAAGTGGGCAAAAAGGCACTGGATTTCCTTATTGCCAATTCCGGATCCCGCAGAAATC
>CAZUBP010000055.1:0-8996 GCA_964618605.1 uncultured Lachnospiraceae bacterium
GCCGCAAGGTCATCCAGGAGACACGCCGCTGGGACGACAACAAGGAGAGCTCGCACGCGATGCGTTCCAAGGAGGACGCTCAGGATTACCGCTATTTCCCGGATCCGGATCTGGTGCCGGTGATCATTTCCGATGAGATGATCGCTGAGATCAAAGCCCGTCAGCCGGAATTCAGAGATGAAAAGATGGCCCGTTACATCAGCGAGTACGGTCTCCCGGCCTATGACGCCGAGATCCTTACCGGTACCAAAAAGCTGGCAGATATATTTGAGGAGACCACCCAGATCTGCCACAATCCCAAGAAGGTATCCAACTGGCTGATGGTGGAGACCATGCGACTGTTAAAGGAACACGATATGGATGCGGACAAGATCCGTTTCTCTCCGAAGCATCTGGCAGATCTGATTCAGATTACAGAGGAGGGCACCATTAACAGCTCTGTAGCCAAGGAAGTCTTTGCCCATGTATTTGAGGAGGACATTGATCCTGTGGCTTACGTGGAAGAGCATGGCCTGAAGATGGACAACGATTCCGATGCCCTTACCGCTACTATTCAGGAGATCGTGCAGAACAATCCCCAGTCTGTAGCCGATTACAAGGCAGGCAAGAAGAAGGCCGTAGGTTTCCTTGTGGGCCAGACTATGAAGGCTACCCAGGGAAAGGCCAATCCGGCAATGATCAACAAGATCCTGACGGAGATTCTGGACAATATGTAAATACAGCCCTCCTGTACAGGAGGACACCAAAGATAAAGAGAGGGATGTGTACCTTGCCGTCTGGCGGGTACACATCCCTTTTAAAAATGGAGATAGTATGCTTTACATAAATACTTCTACCTGATATTCCTGTTTGCCCTCTGTATAGGGAATGAGGGTTCCCTCCACAGCAGTGCCGTCCACCAGCAGCTTGGTTACTCCTTTTTGTGCCCGGGGACTTACGTGTACCTGGATATGGTACAGGGCGCCCCGATAACGGCGGTCAACGGTAAAATCTCCGAAGCCCTCCGGCAGGCAGGGATCCACAGACAGGCCGTCATAGGTAGGCTGGATGCCCAGAATGTACTGGGAAATATTTACAAAGGTCCAGGCGGCGGTACCGGTGAGCCAGCTGTTTTTGGCCTCTCCGAAATGGGGGGCATCGTCTCCGGCCACCATCTGGGAATACACATAGGGCTCTGTGCGGTGTATCTCGCTGGATATTTCCACGTAGGCGGGACAGGTTCTCTGGTAGATCTCAAAGGCCCGGTTGCCCCGGCCGATCACCGTCTCCGCAATGGAGATCCAGGGATTGTTATGACAGAAAATACCGGCGTTTTCCTTGTATCCCGGGGGATAGGAGGTGATCTCTCCCAGCTCCAGGTGATAGCGGGTATAGGCGGGCTGCAGCAGCTTGATGCCGTAGTGGGTATCCAGCCGCTCCTTCACGGAATCCAGCGCCCTTTGGGCCAGCCCCTCCTTGACGCCGATACCGGCGAGAGAGCAGAAACCCTGAGGCTCGATAAAGATCTGCCCTTCCTCACATTCCTTGGAGCCTACCTTATGGCCGTAGGCATCGTAGGCTCGTAGGAACCATTCTCCGTCCCAGCCATAAGCCAGGACAGCATCGTACACCTTCTGCACCTCCTGCTCAGCCCGCTGAGCCTCCTCTTTCATGCCTATATGGGCACAGATCTCGGCATATTCTCTGCCGTATTTCACAAACATACCACCGATAAAAACAGATTCGGCCACAGGCCCTTCACTGGGGCCGCTGGTCTGGAAGGATTCTCCGGGGTGAGCGGAAAAGCAATTCAGATTCAGACAGTCGTTCCAGTCAGCCCGTCCGATGAGGGGAAGGCCGTGGGGACCCTTATGGTTTACGGTGTAGTCAAAGGAACGCTGCAGATGCAGCAGTAAAGGCACCTTGGTGGCGGCGTCATTGTCGAAGGGCACCGGTTCGTCCAGAATGGAGAAATCCCCGGTTTCCCGGATATAGGCCCCGGTTCCGGCGATCAGCCACAGAGGATCGTCGTTAAAGCCGCTGCCGATATCCCCATTTCCCCGCTTGGTCAGGGGCTGATACTGATGATAGGCGCTGCCGTCCATAAACTGGGTGGCGGCAATATCCAGGATCCGCTGTCTGGCTCTGTCGGGAATCAGATGAACAAAGCCCAGAAGATCCTGGCAGGAATCTCGAAATCCCATGCCCCTGCCGATACCGGACTCGAAATAGGAGGCGGAGCGGGACATGTTGAAGGTGACCATACACTGGTACTGGTTCCAGATATTCACCATACGGTTCACCTTTTTATTGGAGGAGCTTAAGGTGTAGTGGGAGAGAAGCTCTTCCCAGTAAGCCTTCAGCTCTTTCAGTGCTCTTTGGACTGCGGCCGCATCATGGTAGCGCCGGATCATTTTCAGGGCAGGCTTTTTGTTGATAACGCCGGGGGCCTCCCATTTTTTATTCTCCGGATTTTCCGCAAAGCCCAGAAGAAAGATCAGGGTGCGGGACTCTCCGGGCTCCAGGCGGATATTTAGCTGATGGGCGGCTATGGGAGACCAGCCGCTGGCCCGGGAATTGGTGCAGTGCCCTTTTTCTACAGCCAGTGGCCGTTCCGGACTGCGGTAGGCGCCGAGAAAAGCGTCCCGGCTGGTGTCATAACCGTCAACAGGAGCGTTGACAGAATAGAAGGCGTAATGATTTCGCCGTTCCCTGTATTCTGTTTTGTGGTAAATAACGGAATCAAGGATCTCCACTTCCCCTGTACTCAGATTTCTCTGGAAATTCTTCATATCGTCATCCGCATCCCACAGACACCATTCCACATAGGAAAAAAGCGACAGCTCCTTAATATCATTGGTGTGATTGGTCAGGGTCAGCTGCTGGATCTCGCAGTTGTCCCTTAAGGGGACAAAGTCCAGAAGGGAGGCTGTTACCCCCTTAAGGGAAGCTGTGAAATGACTGTAACCAAGACCGTGTCGGCATTCGTAGGTGATCAGCTCTGTTTTGGTGGGCTGCCATCCGGGATTCCAGATGGTGTTGCCGTCTTTGATGTAGTAATAAATGCCGTTGGTGTCTATGGGGATATTGTTGTAGCGATAGCGGGTGAGCCGCAAAAGCCGGGCGTCCCGACAGAAGGTATACCCGCCGCAGGTGTTGGAAAGGAGACGAAAAAATTCGCCGCAGCCCAGGTAATTGATCCAGGGCAGGGGTGTGCGGGGGGTGGTGATCACATATTCCCGGTGCACATCGTCAAAATAGCCATATTGCATAAGAGATTTCCTCCTTTATGACAGAATAGCGAAAACGTTTGCGGAAAATAGCCCGAAAAAACAGGGAATTCTCCCATTTACAAGATTATACTCGCGGTGTGCAGGAAAAGTAAACCGGGATATTGCACACAAAATGTGTATAAACAGTATAACAAATAGACAAAATTACAACAAATAAAGATTATAGAGTTGAAATTGTATGCGAAATGATGTATCTTTGAGGTACGAAAACGATTAAGAGATGCAAAAATCACAAAAGCACAGGAGAAAAAGAGAATATGGTATCGCTAAAGGACGTATCGGAGGCCTGCAGGGTATCCGTAGCGACAGTCAGTAAGGCTTTAAACAATCAGAACGACATCAGTGACAAAACCAAGGCGAGAATACAAAGGACGGCAAAGGAAATGGGGTATTACCCCAACTCGGCGGCGAAAGCCCTAAAGACAAACAGAACCTGGAATCTGGGTGTGCTGTTTGCCGATGAATCCCAAAGCGGTCTGACCCATGACTATTTTTCCAACGTGCTGGACAGCTTTAAACTGGCAGCAGAGGAAAAGGGGTATGACATTACCTTTATCAACTGCAGCAAGGCCGGTACCAGCCGGATGTCTTATCTGGAGCATACGCAATACCGGGGCCTGGACGGGGTGGTGATCGCCTGTATCGATTTCAGTGATCCCCAGGTGGTGGAGCTCATCAACAGCAAGATTCCGGTAGTCACTATTGACCATGTATTTGACAATGCCACAGCGATTGTTTCCGATAACAGTACAGGCATGCATGACCTGGTGCAGTTTGTTTTGGACAAGGGACACAGCAGGATCGCCTACATCCACGGCGCAGATTCAACGGTGACGAAGAACCGCCTGACCGCCTTTTACAGGACAACGGAGGAGGCGGGGATCTCCATTCCCGATGACTATGTCAGAGAGGCTGCCTACAGAGACGTGGAAGAGGCCTATGAGAGGACCCGGGAGCTTTTGGAACTTCCGGAACCACCCACCTGTATTCTGTACCCGGATGATGTATCCGGCTTCGGCGGCATTAAGGCCATCAAGGAGGCGGGGTATGTGATCCCCGGAGATATTTCCATTGCAGGCTACGACGGCGTTGCCTTCGGACAGTATCTGACACCGCCCCTGACTACGCTGCAGCAGGATGCGGAAACCATAGGTCGGGATGCCGCAGAGGAATTGATCCAGATGATCGAAAATCCCAAAACGACCGGTATTCGCCGGGTAGTGGTAGGGGGACAGGTTACCCCCGGGGGAACGGTGAAAAACCTTCTCCCTTAATACTTAAGGGCAATAAAAAGAAAAAATACATTTCAAGGAGGAAGAAACCATGAAAAAGAAGAGTGTACTGGCAGTATTGCTGGCATCAGCAATGGCCCTGTCCATGACAGCCTGCGGAAGCAGCTCCTCGACAGCAACAGATGCATCCGAGACTCAGGAAGCATCAGCAGCGGTATCTGCCGCATCTGAAGCCTCTGAAGCTGCGGAAGCGGAAACCAGCGAAGCTGAAGAAGCAGAAGCCGAAGAAGATGCGATTCCCGATAATGACATTACCGGTGATCCCACGGCTGATGACGCCTTTGTTGTATGGGCCTGGAACACCGACTTTGTGACACTGGAAGACCTGCTGGTAGAGAAATATCCGGAGTTAAAGGATCGCCTCGTATTCGTTAACTGCGGTGGCTCCGGCTATTATCAGGACAAGATTGACGCCCTCCTGGATGATCCTACCAATGACCTGTATCCGGATCTGATGCTTCTGGAGGTTGGCTACGTACAGAAATATGTACAGTCGGATTATCTGCTGAGCCTGGCTGACCTGGGCATTACAGAGGCTGACACCAAAGATCAGTTTGCTTACAACATTGCCCTTGGTTCAGACAGCAACGGCGTACAGAAGGCTTCCTTCTGGCAGGCAACACCGGGCTGTATCCAGATCCGTGCCGACCTGGCAGAGAAATATCTGGGAACCACAGATCAGGCTGAACTGGAAAAGATCTTCTCCAGCTGGGATTCTATCCTGGAAGCAGCAAAGACCGTTAATGACGCCTCCGGCGGAAAGGTTAAACTCTTCTCCGGCTATGATGATCTGAAATACATCTATCTGAACGGCGCTCGTTCCGTTGGCTGGTATGATGACAACGATGTGATCCAGATGGACGACGCTATGTCTGAGTACATGGATTACGCAAAAGAGCTCTATGATCAGGATCTGACCTTCAATACCACTATGTGGGGTACTGACTGGGCAGCTCTCAAGGATGGCGACGGAGAGACCTCCGAGGCATGTATCGCCTTTGCCGGATGCCCGTGGTATACCTACTGGTGCCTGACCGATACCTGGGATAACAACACTATTCTTGTAGATGCACCGGAACAGTTCTACTGGGGCGGCACAGGTCTGGCAGCAACTGCAGGCTGCAGCGATACCTCTATCGCAGCAGAGATCATCAAGGCCTGCACCTGCGATGCTGACTTTATGACAGAGATCTACAAAGCTAACGGCGATTTCGTTAATAACCAGTCTGCCATCAGCACCATCGTTGCTGACGACATCAAGGGAACCTCTACCTTCAGCCTGTACGGCGATCAGAGTATTCCTGAATTCTTCTCCACCAGAGGCCAGGGCGTAGACGTATCTCTGGTAACTGCAGAGGATATGACCATCAACGAGACCCTGTTCCCGGCAGCTGTTACCTCCTATGCAACCGGCGAGGTTGACAAGGATACCGCTATCCAGAACTTTAAGGATTCCGTACATGATACATACTCTTATCTGAAAACTGAGTAAAGACAAAACAGGGCATGGACGGGAAAAAACACCGTAGTGTCCTAGCATGAAAAGGCAGAGTGCCTTCCCATGGCAATTGCAGATTACCGCTCACCCCGGAGGGTGGCTGTAATTGCGTACATATGCCCGGAGAGGACACTCTGCCCTTTTTCTGTCAGAGTGAGGTGAAGGTAAAAATATGACTGGAAATAAAAAAGAGCTGCAGAGCAAAAAGAAAAGGAAGGTAAGCTATGCCAAGTACGGCTATATGTTTATTGCCCCCTTCTTTATTGTCTACATTATCTTTTCTCTGTGGCCCATGCTGAATACATTTTATTATAGTGCCTTCGAGTATACGACCCGAAATCTGCGAACGACCATAGAGTTCGCCGGACTGAAAAATTACCTGAATATTTTGGGTATTTCCAAAGGGGAAAAGGGATATTTTCTCACGTATATGGGCAACACACTGCGTCTGTGGGTGTTTAACTTCGTTCCGCAGCTCATCCTGAGCCTTTTGGCAGCAGCCTGGCTGACCAGCCGAAGAGTACAGGTCAGAGGAAAAGGACTGTTTAAAGTTATCTTTTACATGCCCAATATTATCACTGCAGCATCCATTTCCCTGCTGTTCTGTGCTTTGCTGAGCAAATACGGTCCCGTAATGTCCACCCTGAGAAATATGGGACTGATCTCCGGCAATACGGATATTATGCTGAGCAAATGGGGAACGGGTCTTTCCATTTCCCTGATCCAGACCTGGATGTGGTTCGGCAATACCATGCTGCTTCTGATCGCCGGTATTATCGGTATCAGCCCGGAGATCTACGAGGCGGCCGAGCTGGACGGTGCTTCCGGATGGCAGCAGTTTCGCTCCATTACCCTGCCCCTGTTAAAGCCGGTTATGCTGTACGTCTTTGTGACCTCCTCCATCGGCGGTCTCCAGCTCTTTGATATCCCGGCACTGTTCAACGTAGGACAGGGAACCGGTTATATGGGTGGCCCCAACGACACATCCACAACCGTAACCATGTATATTATGCGTCTGCACACCACAGATACAGGCCGGGCAGCCGCCGTATCCGTGCTGCTGTTTATCTGTACCCTGATCATCAGTCTTGTATTCTTTGCGGCAATGCGAAGCAAAGACGACAGTACAGGAAAAGTGAAGGGAGGAAAGCATCGTGGCTAAGTCAGAAAGTATGAGAAACAAGACGAAGGCAGTGCGAAGCGCCAAGATCCTTCGAACCATCGTAATGGCTGTTCTGGCAATCATCTGTATTGCACCTTTTTATCTGATGTTTGTCAACGCCACGAGAACCTCCGACCAGGTACAGAGCGGTATTTCCTTCTGGTTCGGCACTAACCTGCTGCAGAATATTGCCAATTTCCAGAAGGCACAGAACGGTCTGGGTATTACCGTAGTAAAGAGTATGATCAACTCCTTCAAGGTATCCCTGCCCTATACCCTGCTGTCGGTTTACTTTTCCGCAGCTACCGCCTACGGCATCCATAACTACGAATTTCGGGGAAAGAAATTCGCCTGGGCCTTTATCATGGCGGTTATGATGGTGCCCACCCAGGTATATTCCATCGGTTACTATCAGTTTATGATGAAACTGAAGCTGCTGGATACCTACTGGCCCCTGATCATCCCCGGTATCACCACACCGGCGGTCATCTTCTTTATGAAACAGTATATGGAAAGTGCCCTGTCCTCGGAATTGATCGAGGCGGCCCGTATCGACGGCTCCGGAGAATTTCGTACCTTTAACAGGATCGTTATTCCCCTGATGAAGCCCGCCATCGCCACACAGGCTATTTTCCAGTTTGTGGCCAGCTGGAACAACCTCTTCATGCCTACGCTGATCATCAGCAGTTCGGAGAAAAAGACCCTGACCATGTTTGTGCAGATGCTGACCAGTGAATCCTTCCGTACCGATTACGGCGTGGTTTTCCTGGGACTGGCTATTACCATTCTGCCCATGCTGGTAATGTATCTGATCTTCTCCAGATTTATTGTGGAGGGTGTTTCCCTGGGCGGCGTAAAAGGATAAAAAGAGGCCCTCCCGGTGAGGGCTTTTATCCGTTGCCCTGAATAAATGACAGTTTCCTCTTGACGAACCATGTATCCCGTGTATAATGGGTTAAGTGACAAGACACATGGATTGACACATAACACAAAGTGAAAGAGGAACTGATTATGAAAGAATTTCTGAAGAAAAAAAATATCGTTTTCTCTGCAAAACGATACGGTATTGACGCCCTGGGCGCAATGGCCCAGGGACTTTTTGCGTCCCTTCTCATCGGTACGATCATCAGTACCCTGGGAGAACAGCTGGGTATAGCCGTGCTGGTTACCATCGGCACCTATGCCAAATCCGCTACCGGCGCTGCCATGGCTATCTCCATCGGTTACGCCCTTCAGGCACCCTCACTGGTGCTCTTTTCCCTGACAGCTGTAGGTATGGCCGCCAATGAACTGGGTGGTGCCGGCGGACCTCTGGCTGTACTGATCGTAACGATTTTTGCCACTGAGTTTGGTAAAGTGGTATCCAAGGAAACCAAGATCGATATTATTGTGACACCCTTTGTCACTATCGCCGTAGGCGTGCTGTTAAGTCTGTGGTGGGCACCCACCATCGGCGCCGCAGCCAGTGCCGTAGGAAGCGCTATCATGTGGGCAACGGAGCTGCAGCCCTTCTTTATGGGTATCCTGGTATCCGTTATCGTAGGTATTGCCCTGACACTGCCTATTTCCAGCGCTGCTATCTGTGCGGCTCTCTCCCTTACCGGTCTGGCCGGAGGCGCTGCCGTAGCCGGCTGCTGTGCCCAGATGGTAGGATTTGCCGTTATGAGCTTTAAGGAAAACAAATGGGGCGGCCTCTTCGCCCAGGGTATCGGTACCTCTATGCTGCAGATGGGCAATATTGTAAAAAATCCTAAGGTATGGCTGCCCCCCAT
>CAZUBP010000056.1:0-8972 GCA_964618605.1 uncultured Lachnospiraceae bacterium
GCTGGCAGAGGCAGGCGTCCGTCACATATTCTATTTATCAGGCTCTGCTCTCATGGCAGGTGAAATACAGGATCTGGTAGGTGAGGGAAAGCTCCCGTAGAAGCTCCATGCCCTTCTGCACCTTCTCCTCGTCCAGATTTACGAAAGGATCATCCAGGATCAGGAAAGGCTTTTCTGTCTCATACATGGCTTCTACCAGGGCAAGGCGAGTGCAGATACCTGCAAATTCCCCCATACCTGTACTGAGGTAGGTATCCTCATGGAGACTTCCTCCGGATTCCTCCTTTACCCGAAGGCTGGCATCCAGATGCATTCTGTCAGCTGCTCCGGGATCAATATAGCTCATGTAGCGGTGAAAACCTTCCCGCATTTTATCCATATACCGGGTGGAAAAGGTTTCCTTGGCTTCCTTCAGATACTTCATGGTCTTTTGCAGCAGATCCGCTTTGCGTTTCCCCTCTTCATAGGTTTCCTGAAGCTCCAGACTTTCCCGGCGGAAGCCCTCTGCCTCCTCTACCCGGGTGGTAAGCAGCTCCATATCCCTGCGATAGGATTCCCGGGTGGTGATCAGCTGCTGCCGTTCCTGCTCCAGTCGGGCGATCTCCCGGGTCAGCTGTTCCTGAGACAGTCCCTCAGGATTCCCCTTTTCCTCCACCTGGGGATGCTCTCGCTGAAACTCTTCCAGCTGCTTTTTGTGCTCTGCATACTCCCCACGAAGATTTTCATATTCATGCTTTCTCTCCCGGATTTCCATCAGCATACGCATATTCCAGAAGGAAAGATTCATACCGTATTTTTCGCTGAACCGCTGCTTCTCGCTCTGGGCCAGCTTCAGTTCCCGGTCTCTGTAGATCTTAAATTCCTGCTCTGCCTGAAGGAGCCGTTTATATTTCAGCTCACTGTTTTTGGTGCGTTTTGCCTGCTCCTGATATCTGGCATAGGTCAGGCGAAGATCCTCATATTGGTGAAGGGTATCCTCTTCCTGCTTTTCACAATAGGGCTGCAAGGCCAGAGCCAGTTCCTTTTTCTGCTCTTCCCAGCTCTCCTGCAGCTGCTCCAGCTCCTTTTGCAGACCGTTGGCCTCATCCTCCATATCGTAGGATTCCTCATCCTCATTTTTGCCGATAAGACCCATTTTATAGCCACCCAGCAGCAGACATAGGGCTGCTCCCAGGGCTATACAGGGAATTCTGAAGGGTGCCAGCAAGATTCCCAGAACAATAAGCAGCACTACCAGAACAAAGCCGACCAAAAGAATGCCTCTGCTCTTTTTCTCCCGCTTCTGCTGCTGTTCGCTGTTTTCCCGCTGCATCTGCTGCTGCTTTTTCCTGGCCTCCGTGTAAGCTCCCAGCTTTTTCTGCATCCGCCGCTCCGACAGCTTCATAGTCTCCGCAATCGTCGTTAACTCGGTAAAGCTTTCCGCATCCGGTATATTTTCCCCGAAAGCCTTTTTCAGCTCCTCCAAAAGGGCTGCATCTGCGGAAAATTCCTCTTTGCTCTGATCCAGAAGCTGCTGACTGGGAAACGTCTCCAGCTTCTTCTTTTTTTCTTCCAGCTGGATCAGCTGTTCAATGTCCTCCTCTGTAGGGATGCCTCCTTTAAAGAAATCCTTCAGCGGTTTCATTCTCTCCTGGTCCCGGGACAGCTGCTGGGCCAGATGCTGGAGATGTCCCTGGGAGGCAGCCAGCGTTTTCTGCTCCTCCAGAGCCTTTTCCTGCCGGTGAAGCTCTGCCAGGCCCTCTTCTCTGTTTCGGATATTTTCCTTTATCCGAGCAAGCTGCTCCCGGCGCTGTTCCAGCTCCTGCTCTGCCTGATTGCCATCCTCCGCAGCGGCATTCAGCTGGGCAATGCGATTTTCCCATTCTCCCAGAAGGCCTCTGTTTCCGGTTTTCTTGTATTCCTTTAAATGCTCGTCCAAAAGCTGCATGGCACTGTCGTATCGGTCAATATCGCCGCCGAAGGCATCCAGATCGTTGATCTTGGCATTCAGACTGTCCGACATGGACACCGGCAGTTCATTCTGAGGGAAATAGACACTCATGGCAAAGGAATCCCGATCCACCTCAAAGATCTCCTCGCCTATATTTTCGGAGAAATCCCGGCTTTCCAGGCCTGTCCCCATATCGTACAGGGCAAAGGTATCCTCCTTATCCTTTGCACCGAAAAATCGTTCTATCTTGTAGGTCTTTTCGCCGTGAGAAAAAATCACGTTACCGCCGTAATTTCCACCCTGCCAGGGCTGATATTTCCGACGCTCATTGCTGGCCAGCTTCTTTTTGGGAGAATATTCCATGCCGAAAAACATGCTTTTTAAAAATACACTTAACGTGGATTTTCCCCAGCCGTTTTCCTCATGTACCACATTCAGTCCCTGGGTAAAATCCATGGAAAACTGATGAAGCCCACCGAAATTTTCCACATAACAGGATATCAGCTTCATGCAAACGGCTCCTCTCCCGCCAGAGCCTTCAGGCCCATGCGAATAATGGTATCTTTCTCCTCATCCCGGACTTTAGCCTGTTCCATCAGGCGAATAAATTCTCCCTTGAGAGATTTATCGTAACGGTACTGCTCATAGGCTATCTTCAGCCGGGTTTTGTCCTTTATCCGGCAATAGTAAAAGCAGCCGCTGATCTGTTCCGAAAGGTAGGTCAGATTTTTCTCTGCATCCAGGGGCTGTTCCCCTGTAAGCAGAATGCTCACCAGATGCTGGTGGGAAATATCCCGAACCGCCTCTTCTATATGATGCAGGATCTGGGGACTGGTCATGTCCTCCGATACATCTACCTCTACCTCCACACACTGTCTGCCGGGAACCGGTACAAACCGGGAGGAAACCTGTCCCTCTTCAATATCCAGCAGCACAAATCCCTTTTCCCCGCACTCGTCAAAGCCTCTGCCCTGAAGGCAGCCGCTGTAGCACCAGGCGCCTCTGGTATCCAGACGTCCCTGCTGGTATTCGTGGAGATGGCCTAGGGCCATGTAGTCAATATAACGGTTTTTCATTTCCCTGAGAGGAATACTTTCCGTCTTGTCCTTCGCCCGGGCGGTGCTCAGCTGCCCGTGGAGCATCACAATATTAACATTTTCCTGAGCCGGTACCAGCTCGCCGAAGATCCGGTCTTTATTTTCCGGCGAAAGCTCCGCTCCCCAGACAGAAACCTGCCCGTAGGTGTATACGCTCCAGCTGTCCGCAAAGGTTTTCAGATTTTTCGGCTGTTCGCCTTCAAAGCTGTCCAGAAATTCCCCGGGATCATGGTTGCCCCTGAGATATAAAAAGTCCATCTCCGGGTGGGCCAAGATCAGGTCATGGATAAAATGCAGCGAGGTTCTGGTCACTCTGTTGCTGTCAAATAGATCACCGCAGATCAGGATGGCCTGCACCTGCTCCTTTGCCCCGTATTCCACCATTTGCCGAAAGGCGGTCAACAGCTCCTGTCGTCTTTCCCTGGCCTGTTCCCTGGTCAGATGGGCAGAAAAAGCAGCATCCAAATGAAGATCCGCACAATGTATAAACTTCATATGTATCCCCCGTTTCTTCTTTCCTATCTTTGTATCATAGCATATTTTCACCGGCGTCTAAAGAGCCAAAACCATTTTGCTTCTTCACAGGTATATTTATTGTGCTGAATTTGTAATTATGCTATATTGGGGGTATAAAATACTTTACATTCAGGGGGCTTATTTATGATAAAATTCTGGGATATCACCATTCCGGAACTAACGGGTGGTGCAAGAAGAAACGCCTATATTTACGTACCTGATTCCTACAGATTTGACAGCAGGAAAAGATACCCTGTGCTGTATATGTTCGATGGCCACAACGTCTTTTTTGATTCCCATGCCACCTACGGCAAAAGCTGGGGCATGAAAGAATATCTTCAGGCTACAGACACACAGCTTATCGTGGCAGCGGTGGAATGCAACCACAGTGCCGATAACGGTCGATTACGGGAATACTCTCCCTATGATTTCAAGGATCCCCTTCTCGGTACCTTCCAGGGAGCCGGCGACACCACTCTCCAGTGGTTTGTCCATACCTTCAAGCCCTATATCGATGCCACCTATCCTACCCTTTCGGACAGGGAGCATACCTTTATCGGCGGCAGCTCCATGGGAGGTCTGATGAGTCTGTATGCCCTTTTTACCTACAATTCTGTTTTTTCCGGAGCCTTGTGTCTTTCCCCCTCCCTCTGGGTAGCGCCCCAGAAGCTGTATGCTCTGGTGGAAAAAAGTCCTCTGGATCCCGTTACCGATATCTACATCAGCTGCGGTGAAATGGAAATGCAAAGTCAGGGAGAACGGATACAGCCCTTCTTCCAGATGGTATCCCTGCTGCAGAATCGCAAGATCTGCGTAACCAGCCGCATCGCCCCCAGGGGCAAGCACTGTGAAGCCAGCTGGGAGAGAGAGCTTCCTCTCGCCGTTCCCGCACTGCTGTATCGCTGCCAGCGCTGACAGGAGGTCATTTTATGGATATAGCTTACAGAAAAGAATACAGCCATCATCTCGACAGAGATATGGAATACAAGATCTACGGACACGCCGGTATGCCTGTACTCTATATTCCCTGCCAGGATGGCCGCTTTTATGATTTTGAAAATTTTGGCATGCTGGATATCTGGCAGCCCTGGATCGATTCCGGACAGGTTATGGTGTTTTCCATAGATACCATTGACCGGGAAACCTGGTCAGACAAAGCCGGAAATGCCCGGTGGCGCATTCAGCGCTACGAAGAATGGATCTGGTATATTGTGGAGGAAATCGTTCCTCTTATGCAGGATATGGCCTGGGACGGAGGTTCTCCCCTGGAAGATCCCAAGATCATGGTCTTTGGCTGCAGTCTCGGAGCCACCCATGCCGTCAATCTGTATCTTCGCTTCCCCCAGATCTTTACCAAGCTTCTGGCTCTCAGCGGCCTCTATACCGCTGACTACGGCTTTGACGGCTATATGGACGATCTGGTGTATCTGAACTCTCCCGTTCACAATCTGGCCAATATGCCCAAGGATCACCCCTATATTTCCCTGTACAATCAAAATCAGGGAATTATCTGTGTCGGTCAGGGTCCCTGGGAAATGCCTCAGCTTACCCGGGATCTCCATCAGCTTCTGCTGGAAAAGGATATTCATATCTGGGTGGATTACTGGGGCTATGACAGCTCCCATGACTGGAGCTGGTGGCACAAGCAAACAGCCTATTTTCTACCCTACCTGTTAAAAAAGTCGTGATCTTTACTTTTACAAATGAGGTGAATTCATGAAAAACTTTGTCTTTATTTCTCCGAACTTTCCCACTAACTACTGGCTGTTCTGCCGGGAGCTGCGGGATAATGGTCTTAGGGTTTTGGGTATCGGCGATCAGCCCTATGAGGAGCTTCCCTGGGAGCTTAAGGATGCCCTGACCGAATATTACAAAGTAAGCAATCTGGAAAACAGCGAGGAAGTGTACCGTGCCGTCGCCTTCTTTATTTTTAAATACGGCCGCATTGACTGGCTGGAATCCAACAACGAATACTGGCTGGAGCAGGATGCCCGGCTTCGTACAGATTTCAATATCCCCAGCGGTTTCCATGTGGAGGATATGGAACGTATCAAATACAAATCCAAAATGAAGGAATACTACCGTCAGGCAGGGATCCCCACTGCCCGCTATCATCTGGTGAATACCCTGGAGGGCTGTCGGATCTTTATTCAGGAGGTGGGCTATCCCGTCGTGGTAAAACCGGATAACGGCGTAGGAGCCTCCATGACCTGGGAGCTCCACGATGATGAGGATCTGCTGCACTTCTTCCGGGAGAAGCCTACAGGCATCCTCTTTATCATGGAAGAATTTGTCCATGCGGAAATCAATTCCTATGATGCCATTATCGATTCCCAGGGAAATCCGCTGTTTGAGACAGGCAATGTGACCCCCATATCCATTATGGATGTGGTGAATGATAACCTGGAATCCATCTACTATATTGTGAAGGAGCTGCACCCCACCACCAGAGCTGCTGGCCGTGCCTGTGTCAAAAGCTTTGGTGTAAAAAGCCGTTTTGTGCATTTTGAGTTTTTCCGCCTGACAAAATCTCAGAAAGGACTGGGGAAAAAAGGTGATATCGTAGGTCTGGAGGTAAATATGCGCCCCAGCGGCGGTTTCACCCCGGATATGATCAACTATGGTCACGAGACCAATGTATACAAGATCTGGGCGGACATGATCGCCTTTGACAAGAGCACCGTTCCCGAAGGAAAAAGCAGCTTCTGTCTCTTTGTGGGACAGCGGGATGCCCATACCTACGCCCTCACCAAGGACGAGATCATGGAGAAATACCGGCGAAACATCCATATGGAGACCCGAATGCCGGAGGCTCTCTCCGGTGCCATGGGCAACCAGATCTATATTGCCACCTTCCCCAACAAGCAGAAAATGAATGCCTTTTTGAAGGATGTTACTGCAATAAAATAATAATTCTATATGCAGGAAAGCCGAACAGCATAAACTGTTCGGCTTTCTTTTCGTTTATCTTTCTTCTAATTCTCTCACCAGATCGTGTACCGTCTTTTTCAAAACAGGGTGTACAAAACCCGGAGCGATCTCTTCCATGGGAAGAAGTACGAAATCACGCTCTGCAATACCTATATGGGGAATGGTCAAATCCTCGCTGTCCATCACCAGGTCATCATAGAAAAGGATATCCAGATCCAGTGTTCTGGGACCCCAATGGATCAACCGTTCTCTTCCCGCCTCTGCCTCAATACTGTTCAGCAGATATAACAGCTCCTCCGGCATAAGCAGGGTATCCATTTCCAGAGCACCATTTAAAAAGTCAGGCTGCTCCGTAAAGCCAAAGGGCTTTGTCTCCATGTAGGAGGATACCTTTTTCACCCGACATCCCGGGGTGTTGGACAGCTCCCGCACGGCAAAATTCAGATTTTCTCTGGGATTTCCCATATTGGAACCCAAAGCGATAAAGGTTCTGTGCCAGCATCTCTCGATCTCCACAGACACGGTATCCAGGGGAAGTCCTACCGGCGCCCAGGGCTTCTTTATCTCCAGGCGAAGTTTGCGAATGGGAAATTCCTGTAAAAGGCAGGCTGCCATACGTTCTGCCACAGCCTCAATAAGCTTACAGGTATTTTCTTCCATAAATTCCTTTATGCGATGGGCTACACCGCCGTAATCTACCGAATGGTCCAAATCGTCCTCAAGACCGGCCCGGCGAATATCGGTGTAGAGGTCAGCGCACACCACAAACTTCTGTCCCAGAGCATTTTCCTCCGGAAATACGCCGTGCTTGGCCCAGATTTCCAGATCCTTGATATGTATACAATCCATACTTTCTCTCCTGTCTTACCGTTTTCCCTTACCCAAAACGGCTTCTGTCATACGAATGGCTCGCTCATTTTCCTTTACATCATGGACACGGACAAAGGCACAGCCCTTCATAACACCGATCACACTGGTGGCCACGGTACCTTCCATACGCTCAGCCGCCGGCAGATCCAGTGTCAGTCCGATAACTGATTTCCGGGAAGTACCCAGAAGTACGGGATATCCCAGCTCCAGAAGGCGATCCACATGCAAAATAGCCTCCAGATTGTTCTCATAGGTCTTACCAAAGCCTACACCGGGATCCAGACAGATCTTATCCTCTGCAATACCGGCTTCCTTAGCCAGCCGTACTGTTTCTCTCAGATCCTCCAGCATATCCTCCATAAAGTCGGTATAGTCCGCTTCCTTCCGGTTGTGCATCAGGCAGCAGGCAGCCCCTGTATCTGCGATCACCTCAGCCATCTTCGGGTCATATTTCAGTCCCCAGATATCGTTTACCATGTCAGCTCCCGCTTCCACAGCAGCTCTGGCTACGGCACTCTTGTAGGTATCAATGGACACGGCCACGTCAAATCTCTTCTTCAGCTCCCGGATCACCGGTACTACACGGGCGATCTCCTCCTCATCGGAGATCATAGTATAACCCGGGCGGGTAGATTCACCGCCTACATCAATAATGGTGGCTCCCTCATCGATCATCTGCTGTGCATGAGCCATGGCCCGATCCATATCGTTCCATTTGCCGCCATCGGAAAAGGAATCCGGGGTTACGTTCAAAATACCCATAACATAGCAACGATTGTCTGTGTCAAAGCTGTACTTTCCCAGTTTCATCATATCTCTACACTCCTTTGTGAAGAAAATCCGTATGCTGTTACATACGGATCTCCAGATTTTTCTTCTCTTTTGGCCAATAGCAATCGGCCTCTGCCTCACAGGCAAAACAACAGCGACTGAGATGATCGGCTTCCTTCAAAACCGCTCCCAGAGCTGTAGCGGAATCCTTTTCGCAGCTCAGACGATGCCCTGTAATAGCCTGGCAAACCACCTCTGTCTCCTCCGGTGTATAGCCACAGGAAGGCATGATCTCCTCTGCCAGCACTGCGCTGGCCTCATCATGGGATATTCCCTCTCTGTACTGCCGTCCCCGTCCGATATCGTGGAGAAGGGCTGCCGCATATACCAGTTCTTTTGGCACTGACAGCTGTCGTTCCAGGCACAGCGCCCAACCGATCCTGGCCACATCCAGAAAATGCCTTAGATCATGTCCGCAAAACACACGCTCCTCTTCCGCCTTACCAATATACAAAAGCTCCTGTCGGTACAGCGGATGCCTGTATATCTGTGTCACCCTGTCCATCAGCGTACCATGGAGAGGAACTGATTCTGTAAAGACTGATCCTCCTTAAATACCCCTCTGGCAACCAGGGTCACTGTCTTGCTGCCCGGCTTTTTCACGCCTCGCATAGTCATGCACATATGCTCTGCTTCCAGCATGATCATAACCCCTGCCGGATTCAGATGTTCCTCCAGAGCATCTGCGATCTGGGCCGTCAGTTTTTCCTGGATCTGTGCCCGTCTGGCAAATACCTCTACGGTGCGCGCCAGCTTGCTGAGGCCTACTACCTTTCCCTGGGGAATATAGGCAATAT
>CAZUBP010000057.1:0-8763 GCA_964618605.1 uncultured Lachnospiraceae bacterium
ATCTGGCAGAGGTGATGAAGGAGAAACAGATCCCCCTGTTTGCTCTGGAGTCCCAGGATCCTATTCGGGAGTTTGATTTTCTGGGTATCACCATCCAGTATGAAATGTGTTACACCAATATTCTCCAGGTGCTGGATCTCTCCGGTATCCCTTTAAGAGCCGAGGATCGGGACTGGAGCGTGCCCATCGTTATCGGCGGCGGCCCCTGCACCTACAATCCGGAGCCTATAGCTCCCTTCTTTGATCTGTTTTATATCGGTGAGGGTGAGACCGTATACTTCGACCTGCTGGATCTTTATCAGAAAGCCAGAAAAGAGGGTTGGAGCAGGAGAGAATTTCTCCTGGAGGCAGGAAAGATTCCCGGTATCTATGCGCCTTCTTTATATGAAGTAACGTACAAAGAGGATGGCACTATTGATACCTTTGCGCCGGTGGATCCTTCCCTTCCCACAACTATTGAAAAACAGGTAGTTCGGAATATGAGCGGCACCTATTATCCTACAGCCCCTGTGGTTCCCTTTATCAAAGCTACCCAGGACAGAGTAGTGCTGGAGATCCAGCGTGGCTGTATTCGCGGCTGCCGTTTCTGCCAGGCAGGTATGATCTATCGCCCCCTTCGGGAGAGAAGCCTGAATTTCTTAAAGGAAAAGGCTCTGGCTATGCTGGATGCCACGGGAGATGAGGAAATCTCCTTAAGCTCCTTAAGCTCCAGTGATTATTCTCAGCTGCCGGAATTGGTGAATTTCCTGATAGAGGAATGTGGACGACGGGGCGTGAATATTTCCCTGCCTTCCCTGCGTATCGACGCCTTTTCTCTGGATGTTATGGAAAAGGTACAGGATATCCGCAAGAGCAGCCTTACCTTTGCTCCGGAAGCCGGTTCCCAGCGTATGCGTGATGTTATCAACAAGGGACTGACAGAGGAAGATATCTTAAACGGTGCCGGAAAGGCCTTTGAGGGCGGCTGGAACCGGGTGAAGCTGTACTTTATGCTGGGACTTCCCACAGAGACAGAAGAGGATATGAAAGAGATCGCCCATCTGGCGGAAAAGATCGCCGAGCGCTACTATGAGATCCCCAAGGATCAGCGCAACGGTAAGGTACAGATCGTAGTCAGCACTTCCTTCTTTGTACCGAAGCCCTTTACTCCTTTCCAGTGGGCGCCTATGTGCCGTAAGGAGGAATTCCTGGATCGGGCAGGTATTGTACGCCGGGAGATCCATGCGCAGTTGAATCAGAAGAGTATCAAATACAACTGGCACGAAGCAGATGTCAGTGTACTGGAGGGTGTACTGGCCCGAGGAGACAGAAAGGTAGCCGATGTTATTCAGTATGTCTATGAACATGGCCAGACCTTTGATGCCTGGGGTGAATATTATCATCAGGAAAAGTGGGATGAAGCCTTTGCCTCCTGCGGCGTAGATCCGGACTTTTATGTCTGCCGTACCCGTGGTATGGACGAGATTTTCCCCTGGGATTTTATTGATGCCGGTGTAACCAAGAATTTCCTTATGCGGGAGTGGAAACAGGCAAACAAAGAGGTCGTAACCCCCAATTGCCGCAGGCAGTGTGCCGGTTGCGGCGCCAGAGTTTACAGAGGAGGTGTCTGCTTTGAAAATAAGAATTAAATTTGCCAAAGAGGGCGCCATGAAGTTTATCGGCCATCTGGATATCATGCGATATTTTCAGCGGGCTATCCGGAGAGCCGGTATTGATGTAGCCTATTCCGAGGGCTTCAGCCCCCATATGATCATGTCCTTTGCCAATCCCCTGGGAGTGGGTCTTACCAGCGAAGCGGAATACTTTGATCTGGTGATCCGTACTTCCTATTCCTCCCAGGAGCTGATTCGCCGTTTAAATGAGACCATGGTGGAAGGCATCCGGGTATTGAACGTAGTGCAGGTTCCCGAGGAGAAAGCCAGCAAGGCCATGTCTCTGGTGGAGGCAGCAGATTATGTGGTAAGCTTCCGGTATCCTGATGCTTTGCCGACGGATTGGAAAGACAGCTTTACCGCATTTATGGAAAAGCCTTCCATAACCGTGACGAAAAAGACGAAAAAGGGAGAGAAGGAGATGGACATTCGTCCCCTGATCTACAGCTGGCATTTCGAGGGTGAGGGTATTTTCCTTCAGGTGTCCTCAGGCAGCAGTGATAATCTGCGTCCCGAGCTGGTGATGGAGGCCTTTGCCCAGGCTTATGACATCCCCTTAACAGAATTTTCTCTCCTGATCCATCGCAAAGAAGTGTATGCTGATCGGGGAGAACAGGGCGTCCACGATTTTTGTCCTCTGGACGCATTAGGTAAAACCATTGAAGAATAAACTGATTGTGACAAAGCTCCCCTGGAAGGACCGGGAAATCACTCTGGCAGCCTTTCAGCGGGAGGATCGCATAGAGGAGATCCGTGCCTGGTCCGGGGAAGAAGAGAGTATTCTGGACAATATCTATCTGGGACAGGTGGAGCGGGTACAGCCCTCCATGAACTGTGCCTTTGTGCAGATTAATCCCCAGACCTCCTGTTATATGCCTCTGGCAGATCAGGAGGCAGCCTTCATTCCCCATGCCCAGGAGAAAAAAGAGCTGAAAGGTATGATGCAGCTGCCGGTACAGGTAACCAAGGAGGCGGGACGTAAGAAAAATCCCCGGGTAACCGCTGCCTTTTCTCTTCACAGTCCCCATATGGTGCTTCTCAGAGGTTCCCAGGGGGTAGGTATTTCCCAGAAGCTGTCAGCCCAGGAACGAAGCCGTTTAAAGGCTCTGACGGCCGAATTTACCCTTGCTGAGAACACCGGCCTGATCCTTCGCACCAGCGCCGCAAAGGCGGAAAATGAACAGCTGCGGGCAGAATACGATGCTCTGAAGGAACGTTACCTCCATATTTTGCATCTGGCGGAATGTCGGCCGGTCTTTTCCCTGTTAGAGAAAGCAGAGGATCCCTGTATGGCCATGATCCGGGAGGTATCTCCTAACACTCCCCTGACGATTCGCACGGATCTTCCGGAAATCCGGGATGGGCTTATGGCCCAGGCAGCAAAGGAAGAGGACAGCAGCCCTTGGGAGATCAGTTTTTATGAGGATCCCTTACTTCCTCTGTACAAGCTCTATCGTCTGGAGACGATTCTGGAGGGGGCACTTCAGGAAAAGGTATGGCTGAAAAGCGGTGGTTTTCTGGTTATTCAGCAGACGGATGCTTTCGTGTCCGTTGATGTGAATTCCGGGAAATACAGCAGCAAAAAGAAGGAACACCAAAAGCTGTACAAAAAGATCAATCTGGAAGCGGCGGAAGAGATCCTGCACCAGCTCAGGCTGCGCAATCTGTCCGGTATGATCCTGGTGGACTTTATCAATATGAAGCAGCCGGAGGATCAGGAGGAACTGCTGGAATATCTCAGGACACTGGCGGCAAAGGATCCCGTTCCCGTAACGGTGATCGATATGACTCCTCTTGGTATTGTGGAAATAACACGAAAAAAAGTAAGAAAGCCTCTGGCGGAGCAGCTTAGCTGCTGATACCGGAGATATAAAGGAGAAGAAAATGAGCAAAATTGCCATTATGACAGACAGTAATTCCGGTATCCGGCAGTCCGAAGCCAAAGAACTGGGCATCACTGTGGTACCTATGCCTTTTTATATAGATGAAAAATTGTATTTTGAGGAGATCGATCTCTCCCAGGAAGCCTTTTACGAAATCCTTCAGGAGGACGGGGATGTTAAGACTTCACAGCCTGCCCCCGGCGACCTTATGGATACCTGGGACAAATTGCTGGAAACCAACGATGAGATCGTTTATATTCCCATGTCCAGCGGTCTGAGCAATTCCTGTGCTACAGCCACCATGCTGGCCCAGGAGTACGAGGGAAAAGTACATGTGGTGGATAATCAGCGTATCTCCGTTACCCAGAAGCTTTCCGTTCTGGACGCCATTCATCTGGCAGAAAAAGGCCTGACCGGCGCCCAGATCAAGGAGCAGCTGTTAAAAGAAAAAATGTTATCCAGTATCTATATTATGGTAGATACATTGAAATATCTGAAAAAAGGCGGTCGTGTCACCCCGGCAGCAGCCATGCTGGGTACTGTGCTGAAGATCAAGCCGGTGCTGCAGATCCAGGGAGAGAAGCTGGATGCCTACGCCAAGGTGCGAGGACAGAAGCAGGCGAAAAAGACCATGATCGAGGCTATCCGTCATGATATGGAGAACCGCTTCGCCCAGGAGCGGAAAGATGGACTGATGCAGCTGGCCATTGCCCATACGGCCAACGATGCCGAAGCCGCCGCATTTAAAGCTGAGCTGGAAAATATCTTCCCCGATATTCCGGTTACCTATGTGGATCCCCTGTCCTTAAGCGTTTCCTGCCATATCGGACCGGGATCTCTGGCCTGTGCCTGTGCCAAAAAAAATCTGGGATAAAAGGCGAAAAAATGCGAAATTATCTCTTGACTGGGAAATTTCCCTGTGCTATATTTACAGCGTATGCCGCACAGAGAGGTTTAAGCTTCGTTAAGAACACCATATCTGGCGAGTAATGATCATAGGAGGTGCCATATGTACGCAATTATTGCAACAGGTGGTAAACAGTACAAAGTAGCTGAAGGCGATATTATCAAAGTTGAGAAACTGGGCGCTGAAGCTGGTGAGACAGTTACATTTGATCAGGTTCTGGCTGTAAGCAATGAAGGGCTTAAGGTCGGTAACGATGTTGCAGACGCAACCGTAACTGCATCCGTACTTGGTAACGGTAAGGCTAAAAAGGTTATCGTGTATAAGTATAAGAGAAAAACCGGTTATCACAAGAAAAACGGACACAGACAGCAGTACACTGCAGTCAAGATCGAAAAGATCAACGCTTAATCCGTTATATGATTAATATCCGGATAGCAACGAAAAATTCCCAATGTATACAGGTTGAGTCCAGAGGGCATGCTGAGTATGACGAGGAGGGCAGAGATATTATCTGTGCCGCCGTATCCGTATTGATGGTCAACACAGCAAACGCTATTGAGAAGCTGACGGAGGACGGATTTACCTGCGAAGAGGGCGAGGGTTATGTAGCCATGGCCATTGAACAGGATGCATCCGAGGGAGCCAGACTTCTGATGAATGCCTTAAAGCTGGGACTTGAGAGTATCAGGGAGACTTACGGAGATACTTATTTAGACATTGTGACCAAGGAGGTATAAGATTATGATGAACATGAATCTTCAGATCTTCGCTCATAAGAAAGGTGTTGGTTCTACAAAGAACGGCCGTGATTCCGAGTCCAAGAGACTGGGTGCGAAGAGAGCAGACGGACAGTTTGTAAAAGCTGGTAATATTCTGTACAGACAGCGCGGAACAAAGATTCATCCGGGCGAAAATGTTGGTAAGGGTAAAGATGATACTTTATTCGCACTGACAGACGGAGTTGTAAGATTCCAGAGAAAAGGCAGAGATAAGAAACAGGTTTCTATCGTGCCGGTAACTGCAGAGTAATTCACGACAAGGCTTCAAATCAAATTCTGGTTTGAAGCCTTTTTATCAAATCAGAAATAAAATGAGGTAGTCTATGTTTGCAGACAGAGCAACGATTTTGATCAGATCCGGCAAGGGTGGAGACGGTCATGTCAGCTTTCGCCGGGAGCTGTACGTTCCCAACGGGGGACCGGACGGCGGTGACGGCGGACGGGGCGGCGATGTGATTTTTGAAGTAGACCGCGGTTTAAACACCCTGTCAGAATACAGACACAAGAGAAAATTTTCCGCACAGGACGGCCAGGAGGGGGGCAAAAAGCGCTGCCACGGCTCCGATGGCTCCGATTGTGTACTGAGAGTTCCCGAGGGAACGGTTATTTACGAAAAGAGCACGGGCAAGGTCATTGCGGACATGTCCGGTGAAAATACAAGACAGGTTATCCTTACCGGCGGAAGAGGCGGTAAAGGAAATATGCATTATGCTACGGCCACCATGCAGGTGCCGAAATACGCCCAGGCGGGACAGGCTTCCAAGGAGCTGGAGGTTCGCCTGGAATTAAAGGTTATTGCGGATGTGGGCCTTGTGGGCTTCCCCAACGTGGGTAAATCCACCTTCCTGTCCCATGTAACCAATGCCAAACCAAAGATCGCCAACTATCATTTCACCACCTTAAATCCCAATTTGGGCGTGGTTGATCTGGATGGCGGCGGCTTTGTTATCGCCGATATTCCCGGTTTGATCGAGGGCGCTTCCGAGGGTCTGGGACTGGGACATCAGTTCCTGCGCCATATTGAGCGTACCCGGGTACTGGTGCATATCGTGGATGCGGCTTCCGTAGAGGGACGGGATCCCGTGGAGGATATTGAGAAGATCAATGCAGAGCTTCGGGCCTACAATCCGGAGATCGCTGCCAGACCGCAGGTGATCGCCGCCAACAAGATAGATGCCATTTACACGGAAGAGGGACAGGAGAGCCCCATAGACCGTCTGAAAGAGGTATTTGAGCCCCAGGGCATTGAAGTATTCCCCATTTCCGCTGTAACAGGTCAGGGCTTAAAGCCCCTGCTGTACAAGATCCAGGAGCTGTTAAATACCTGTGAGAAGGAACCTGTTGTCTTTGAACAGGAATTCTTCCCGGAGGATGTCCTTCTTACCGAATCTCTTCCCTACACTGTGGAGCGCATAGAAGAAAATGGCGCACCTATATTTGTAGTAGAAGGTCCCAAGATCGAAAAAATGCTGGGCTATACCAATCTGGATTCCGAGAAGGGCTTTGCCTTCTTCCAGCGTTTCCTGAAGGAAAGCGGTATTTTGAAGGATCTGGAGGCTCAGGGCATTGCAGAGGGCGATACTGTTCGTATGTACGGACTTGAATTTGATTATTTTAAATAAATGAGGATAGTAATACCATGACAAGTAAACAGAGAGCATATTTAAAAGGTCTGGCTATGACCATGGATCCCATTTTTCAGATGGGAAAAGCCAGTCTTACTCCTGAAAATACCAAAGCCATTGATGAGGCACTGGCTGCCCGGGAACTGATCAAGATCAGCGTTTTGCAGAACTGTCTTGATGATCCCAAGGAGATCGCCGCTGTACTGGCAGAGCGTACCCATGCCCAGGTAGTGCAGGTCATCGGAAAGAAAATCGTGTTATACCGGGAAGGTAAGGACAACAAGAAGAAGATCGTCCTTCCCTGAGGAGGCGCTGTATGAAGGGCAAAAAGAAAATCGGCATTATGGGAGGCACCTTTGATCCGATTCATCTCGGTCATCTGCTGATCGCAGAGCAGGCCCGCCAGCAGTTTCAGCTGGACAAGGTGCTGTTTGTGCCCGCAGGCAATCCTCCCCACAAGACCAATCGGGAGGGTCGGGCCAGCAATGAGCAGAGACTGCATATGACCGGCCTGGCTATTGAGAGCAATCCCCATTTCCAGCTGTCCGGCATGGAAATGGACAAAGAAGGGTATACCTATACCTGTGAGACTCTGGAAGGGCTTACAAAGGAGCATCCGGATACGGCCTATTATTTTATTATCGGTGCAGATTCCCTGTACGATTTTAAAGGCTGGTACCATCCGGAGCGCATCTGTGCCTGTGCCACCATTCTGGTAGCCACCAGAAATCATACCGATGAAAATCTGCTGGAGGCGGAGCTTGAAATGAACCGGGAATGGTTTCACAGTGCTTTTGAAAAGCTTGCCATCGATACCATTGATATTTCCTCTCAGCAGCTGCGCAAAAGGATACAGGAGGGCAAATCTGTCCGCTATTATATTCCGGACAATGTGATTGCCTATATTGAGGAACAGAAGATCTACCGCACATAAGAAAAAGGAGATGGAAGGTTTGGCCGAGTACGATTTTTCGTATTTACAGAAAAAACTGAAAAAGCAGCTGGACAGCGCCCGTTTTGAGCATACCCTGGGTGTGATGTACACGGCAGCTGCCCTTGCCATGACCCACGACGTGGATATGCAGCAGGCCCAGGTGGCAGGACTTTTGCACGATTGTGCCAAGTGCCTTTCCACCAAAAAGAAGTTTAAGCTCTGCGCCCAGAAGGGTCTGGAGATCACCGAGTACGAGGAGAAAAATCCCTTTATGCTGCACGCCCGCCTGGGTGCCGTTCTTGCCCGGGATAAATATGGCGTGGAGGATCCCCAGGTTTTAAGCGCTATTCGCTGGCATACCACCGGTAAACCGGAAATGTCAGTTCTGGATAAGATCATCTTTATCGCCGATTATATTGAACCCGGACGATGCAAAGCCAATAACCTGCCGGAGATTCGCCGAATGGCCTTTACCGATCTGGATCACTGTATGTACATGATCTGCCGGGATACGCTGGTATACCTGGAAGAGCGGGGGGCAGCCATCGACGATATGACAAAGCAGGCCTGTGAATATTATCAAAATCTATATGAAGAAAAAGAATAAACCGGAGGGAAAATCATGGAGAATGCAAAAGAAATGACAAAGCTGGCTGTTGAAGCCCTGGAGGACAAAAAAGCAGAGAACATCAAGATCCTTAATATCGAAGCCATATCCTCTGTAGCCGATTACTTCATTATCGCCGGCGGCTCCAACCGCAATCAGGTACAGGCTATGTGCGATAACGTGGAAGAGAAGCTGGGACGTGCCGGTTATGAGGGAAAGATCGAAGGCTATGACGCCGCTAACTGGATCCTTCTGGACTACGGCGATCTGGTTATCCACCTCTTTGATGAGGAAAACCGCCTGTTCTATGATCTGGAGCGTATCTGGAGAGATGGCAAGACCGTTACTCTGGAGGAGCTGTAAATCGACAAAGGCG
>CAZUBP010000058.1:0-4976 GCA_964618605.1 uncultured Lachnospiraceae bacterium
AGGCAATATTGTAGAAGGTAAAGTTGCTCGTATGACAGACTTCGGTGCTTTTGTTGAGCTGGAGCCCGGTGTTGATGCATTACTTCATGTATCTCAGATTTCCAGACAGCACGTTGAGAAACCCTCCGATGTTCTTTCTATCGGACAGGTTATCGAGACAAAGGTTGTGGATTTCAATGGCGAAGATAAGAAGATCAGCCTGAGCATGAAAGCTCTGGAAGCTCCTGCAGAGGATGAAGAGGAAGCTCCGGTTGAAGAATAATATTTGAGCAGTATTATTTGAAAAGAGAAAAGAGAGATACAAAAAAGCGAGTACCCTGTGGACTCGCTTTTTTGATGGAAATATATTTCCTGGTCTGAAGATCATTCTCCGTGAAGCAGAAGATAGCGAATGATATGCTGGGCGTAAGCTTTCATGGCGCTGTCATTCTGGAAAAAGCTTTCCTGGGGAGCATAAAAGTAGCGCTCCTTTTGCCGGGGCTTTCCCTGGAGAGCCGGTGTGAGAACCGGCTGAAACTGAGGCAGACATATACCCTGTACCTTTTCGTAGCAGGTATCCGCAGTGGCTTTTTTTCTGGAGTCGGCATCCACATAGATACCTACACTTTTATGAATAGCCCGATCCTCAGCCGGGAGATAATAATAGTTTTTGTAATCCTTGTAATAGTAATAAAATTCTCCCGCCAGCAGAGGAAGGCGAAGGAGGCAATGATTTTCCTGAAAGGACAGCTGTATTCCCTCAAGAGAAAGGGTATGCTGCAGAGAAAACAGCGGTTCACCATAGGTGCAGCGCAGCAAAAGATATTCGTTCTCCTGCTTTTCCACAGTGACACTTAGGGGCAACAGCTGCTCCTTTTCCAATAACAGAAGAGAGTTCAGCCGCTGCAGCCACAAAAGGCCCAGAATATCATCGTAATTATGCTGCTCCAGCAGGTGCTGAAGCTCATCATCTCCGGTGGCCAGATAGTTTTCGTATACTTTGATCAGCTCTTTTCCGCTGTGATGATCCTTTCGCTCATAGCCGCAGAGAGCTTCCAGGGTGGGCAGCTTCATGTTGGGAGCCTGCAAGAGCTGCTTTAAAGGGCGATACTGTAAGTACAGATCCTGCTGCTCCCGGGGTAAAACAGAAGCATCCAGCTGATAAAATTCTGCCTTGTGACAAATATAGGGCACATCAAAGGTAGTGCCGTTAAACTGTATTAACTGGGAAAAATCCACCGCAAGAGACAGAAAATCCCGGAGAATTTCCTCTTCGTCAGAGGGCCTTTGGGCAAGCCACTGGCGCAGATACAGGGTTTCTTCCTTTCGCCACATTACCCCCAGCAGATAGATGTGGGAACGATGGGCGCTCAGTCCCGTGGTTTCTATATCAAAATACAGAGCACTTTCTCCCGGCTCAGGGAGGTATTCTTTAAAATCCGGAAATTGAAGAGTATGTTCCACAATTTTCATTGCAAATCTGATCCTTTCACGGTAATATTAAAGCGTGTGGGCTAATGGTGCCACACAGGATAAGTATAGCAGAAAGTAAAATAACAGGAAAGCGAAAGCATAGGATGATTCGATTTATCAAGGGAATAGTAGCAGATATAGAGGAAAATTGCCTGATCCTGGACCACCAGGGAATGGGATTTCGCATTTTCACCCCGGCCTCCGTACTGGAACGCTATGTGCAGGTAGGGGAAGAGATCAAATTGCATACCTACATGAGTGTGAGAGAGGACGCCATGCTGCTGTATGGCTTTCTTACAGCGGATGATCTTCGGCTCTTTGAGCTTCTTTTGAGCGTAAACGGTGTAGGCCCTAAAGCGGGACTGGGAATTTTGTCCGCCCTTGGGGCAGATGAACTGCGTTTTGCGGTGCTCTCCGATGATGCCACAGCTATTGCCCGGGCCCCGGGTATTGGGAAAAAGACAGCCCAGAAGCTGATTCTGGAGCTGAAGGATAAGCTGAGCCTTGAGGATGCCTTTGAGAAGAAGCTGGAGCACACCCAGGAGGAAGCCCTTTCCGGTGGTATGGACGAAACCAGCGAGGCGGTTATGGCTTTGACAGCTCTGGGCTATCCCTCAAGTGAAGCCCTGCGGGCGGTGAAGGCGGTAAATGGTCGTGAGACCATGGACGTAGAGCAGTTATTGAAGGCGGCTCTGAAAAATCTACTTTAACGAAACAGGTGCCAGAACATGGAAAAAAGAATGATTACCACAGAATACACGGAGGAGGACGTTCGCATAGAAGGGTCTCTCCGGCCGCAGTATCTGTCGGATTATATTGGCCAGGAAAAGGCTAAAAATACACTGAAGATCTATATAGAGGCGGCTAAACAGCGAAATGACGCTCTGGATCATGTCCTCTTTTACGGACCTCCGGGACTGGGCAAAACCACCCTGGCAGGCATTATTGCCAACGAGATGGGAACCCATATGAAGGTGACCTCCGGACCGGCTATCGAAAAGCCGGGAGAGATGGCAGCCATATTGAATTCTCTCCAGGAGGGGGATGTTCTCTTTGTGGATGAGATACACCGCCTGAACCGACAAGTGGAAGAGGTTTTGTATCCTGCCATGGAGGATTTTGCCATTGATATTATGATCGGAAAGGGTGCTACCGCCAGATCTATTCGTTTAGATCTGCCGAAATTTACGCTGGTAGGCGCTACCACCAGAGCCGGCCTTCTGACGGCCCCTCTGCGGGATCGTTTCGGGGTGATTCAGCATCTGGAATTTTACAGCTACGAGGAACTGAAAACCATTATTCTCCATTCCGCCAGAATCCTGCAGGTGGAGATCGATGAGGATGGGGCTATGCAGCTGGCCAGACGTTCCAGAGGTACCCCCAGACTGGCCAACCGCCTGTTGAAGCGGGTGCGGGATTTCGCCCAGGTAAAATATGACGGAAAGATTTCCAGCGAAGTAGCTGCTTTTGCCCTGGATCTCATGGAAGTAGATCGCTACGGTCTGGATCAGACAGACAGAGGCATCCTGAGAATGATGATTGAAAATTACCAGGGTGGACCGGTAGGTTTGGAAACACTGGCGGCATCTATTGGGGAGGACGCCGGAACTATCGAAGATGTTTACGAACCGTATCTTTTGCAGCACGGTTTTATACAGCGCACCCCCAGAGGACGTATGGCAACACCGAAAGCTTATGCACATCTGGGATTGCCTCTGGAAGAAAAATAGAGTATAATAAGCTGATACCAAGGAGTATTGGAGAAGGGGAGTTACCTATGGAATCCAAAAAAGTTACTAAGATTTTAATCGGCGGCAAGATTTATACCCTTAGAGGGTATGAAAGTGAAGAATATATGCAGAAGGTTGCCGTTTACCTTAATAATAAATTATCTGATCTTTCCGAATCGCAAAGCTACAGACAGCTGCATCCCGATCTGAGAGCTCTTATGCTGACCATGAATGTGGCAGACGATTACTTTAAGGCCCGTTCTCAGGCAGAAGTATTTGAAGAGGATTCAGTTACCAAGGACAGAGAGGTGTACGACCTGAAAAACGATCTGATCGCCTCCCAGATCCAGCTGGAACGCCTGAAGGAAGAGTGCGAAAAGCTCAAAGCAGAGAAGGAAGAGCTGGAAAGAAAGTTGGCAGAGACAAAACCATACACCGGCAGATAGATGCAGAAAGGAATCGGGGATTACATTGTGTGATCCCCTTTTTTATGAAATGAAGATTAAGTATCCCAAAGCAGAACCTAATATCATAGAGCTCCTGGCGCCTGCAGGCAGCGGGGAGACAGCCAAAGCCGCTTTTCTGGCAGGAGCGGACGCAGTCTATATCGGCGGCACAAAGTTTGGTGCCAGAGCCTATGCGGACAATCCGGAACAGGAAGAGCTGCTGGAGGTGTTGGATTTTGCCCATCTCAGGAAGAAAAAGCTATATCTGACCATCAATACCCTTCTGAAAGAAGAGGAGCTGCAGGGGGAACTGTACGAGTATCTGGCTCCCTATTATGAGGCGGGGCTGGATGCCGTGATCGTGCAGGATCCCGGTGTTATGCGCTTTGTTCTCCGGGAATTTCCCGAGATGGCGGTTCACGCCAGTACGCAGATGGCTATTACAGGGCCTTCCGGTGCCAGAATGCTGGAAAAATGCGGTGTTACCAGGGTGGTAACAGCCCGGGAGCTGTCCCTACAGGAAATAGCCGAGATCCGGAAGAACACCAATCTGGAAATAGAGTCCTTTGTTCACGGGGCTCTTTGCTATTGTTATTCCGGTCGCTGTCTTTTCAGCAGCATGCTGGGTGGCAGAAGCGGTAACCGGGGACGCTGTGCCCAGCCCTGTCGTCTGCCCTATGAGGTATACCGGGAGGGGAAAAAGCAAAATACCGGCGATGAGCAGTATATGCTGAGTCCCAAGGATATGTGTACCATCGGCATTTTGCCGGAGATCTTAAAGGCGGGTGTTTCCTCTCTGAAAATCGAAGGTCGAATGAAAAAGCCGGAGTATACTGCCGGGGTGGTGGAGATTTATCGAAAATATCTGGATCTGTGTCTGGAAGAAAAATTCCGGGGCGTTTCCCGGGAGGATCGGCAGCGACTTTTTGATCTGTATAATCGGGACGGTTTTCACGAAAGCTATTATCAGCAGCACAACGGAAAACACATGATGGCCTTAAAAAATGAGAAGCTGCAAAAAAAGGCCAAGGATCGCAACGAACAGCTTTTTGCTGAGATCCACCAGGCCTACTGTGACAAAAAGCAGCCGCTGAAGGCTGCCGGTCTGGCCAGCTTCTGCGAAAATGAACCTATGTCCTTATGGCTTACCTGCGGTGACACTTCTGCCTATGTAACGGGAGATATGGTACAGACGGCCAAGACCCGTCCCATGGATCAGGAACAGGTAGCAAAGCAGCTGCAGAAAACAGGAGAGTCTGACTTCCTCCTGGAGGATCTCTCTGTGGAGATTTCCGGACAGGCCTTTGCCCCGGTAAAGGCGATCAATGCCCTTCGCCGTCAGGGGCTC
>CAZUBP010000058.1:5076-8756 GCA_964618605.1 uncultured Lachnospiraceae bacterium
TCGCAGTTTACAGGCCCAGTGGCTTCTGGCCCTTCCTCAGATGCTTCGGGAACAGCACCGGGGAGAATTCATCCGTCAGCTTCCTGCTATGGAGAAGGAAGATTTTGCAGGCTACCTGATTCGTACCATGGAGGAGCTTTGTATTCTTCTGGAACAGCAGGTAAAGGGAAAGCTGTATCTGGATGATTGTATGTATACCCTGAACGGGGAAGCACTTGCCTTCTACCGCAAGCTGGGTGTTTCGGGATTTACCGCCTCAGCGGAATTAAACCGGAAGGAGCTTGCCAAAAGGGATAATCGAGATTCGGAAATATGTATATACGGCAGACAGATTCTTATGGTATCTGCCCAGTGTCTGCAGAAAAACACGGTGGGTTGTGACCACGGTTTTGGCACATTGGTGCTGAAAGACAGGAAAGGTGTGAAATTTCCGGCAAAATGCTGTTGCGATTTTTGTTATAATATCTTATATAATTCGATCCCTCTGGGCCTTGTCCGTGAGGTATCGGAAATTAAGAAAGAAGATTTCGCAGGATATCGCCTTAGCTTTACCACAGAAAACGGCAGAGAAACGACAGATATCCTGAACCTGTTTGCAGCGGCATATCAGGGAGAAATGCCGACAGAGTCTCCCGGCTTTACCCGGGGGCACTATCTAAGAGGGGTGGAATAAATATATGGTTTCAATCATCGTTACATTGACGAAGTATATGCTCCTGGTACTGATGATCATTTATACTTCCCAGTGTTTCAGTGTATTCAGTAAGAAAAAAGAGAAAACCAGACGGAGAGTATTGAGGCGTCAGATCATTTTGATGATCCTGCTGCTTTCTACGGCTTTTCTGGCCATGTTTTTGCAGACCATGGACGTTTCCTACGGTATGCTCTACGGGGCGGTAGTGGTATACATTGTTCTTACCCAGATCCTGTACCGGTTGATCTATCGAAAAGCGTCTATTCTTTTACTTAATAATATGTGCATGCTGATCTGTATCGGCATGATCATTCTGGCCAGACTGAATATGTCTCTTGCCACAAAGCAGCTGATGCTGGTATCGGCAGCCACTGTGCTGTCCCTGTTTGTGCCGGTGATCGTCCACAGAGTAAAGCTGCTTCGGGATCTTACCTGGGTGTATGGTATCGGGGGCATCCTTCTTTTGCTGGCTGTACTGGTGCTGGCCAGTGTTTCCGGCGGTGCCAAGCTGTCGGTGACCATGGGCAACGGACTGACCTTTCAGTTCTCTGAATTTGTTAAGATCACCTACGTTTTCTGCCTGGCAGGTATGTTCCGAAAGAAACTGGATTTTAACGGCATATTGAAGGCCACCATTGTGGCGGCTATCCATGTGCTGATCCTGGCGGTGTCCAAGGATTTGGGTACGGCCCTGGTATTTTTTGCTGCCTACGTGGTGATGATCTATGTGGCTACCAAAAAGGTGCGCTATCCCCTGGCAGCTCTGGCAGGCGGTTCTCTGGCAGCCGTAGGCTCCTATTTTGTCATGTCCCATGTCCGGGTGCGTGTGCAGGCTTTTCTGGATCCCTTTGCGGATTACCAGAACGGCGGCTATCAGATCGCCCAGGGACTTTTCGCTATTTGTGCCGGTGGATGGTTCGGTACCGGGCTGTTTGAAGGCTCACCGGATACTATTCCCATTGCCACCCAGGATTTTATCTTCTCGGCGATCTGCGAAGAGCTGGGAGGCATTTTCGGTATCTGTCTGATACTGATCTGTATGAGCTGCTTTTTGATGATCGTCAATATTTCCATGCAGCTCAGCAAACGTTTCTACAAGCTTATTGCCCTGGGATTAGGTGCGGAATACGCTTTTCAGGTATTCTTAACCATCGGCGGCAATATTAAGTTTATTCCCATGACAGGTATTACACTGCCCCTGGTAAGCTATGGCGGCAGCTCCATTATCTGTTCCGTTATGATGTTTGCCATCATTCAGGGACTGTATATTCTCCGGGAGGATGAATACCAGCAAGAGGAAGAGCGACTGGCGGCGGAAGAGGAAGCTGCCTATCAGGAACAGCTGAAGAAATATAACAGAGGTAAAAATAACTATGTCCAGGAAACAACCCTTGAACAAAAAATCGAAGAAGAAACAAAAAAGAGCCTCAATTGGTAAGGAATACATCTTTATCTGCTACTTTTTTGTGATGATTTTCGTGGGAATGATCGCCTATATGGTGTATTTCCATTTTAATCTGTCCCGGGAATTTCAGAACAGCTCCTACAATACGAGAGCAAAAGCGGCAGCAGAAAAGGTTGTCCGGGGAGAAATCCTGGCTTCCGGCGGAGAGATCCTTGCTGAGACGAAGGTTTCCTCCAGCGGAGAGGAAACCAGAGAATACCCCTATGGTTCTCTTTTTGCCCATGTGGTTGGGTATACGGATCAGGGCGCTACAGGCCTGGAATCCAGCCAGAATTATAATCTGCTCACCTCCGATTCCTTTATTCTGGAACAGATACAGAAGGAATTTCAGGATGAGAAAAAGCAGGGTGACAACGTCATTACCACGCTTGACGTAGATCTGCAGAAGGCCCTGTCTGATGCTATCGGCAGCTATAAGGGTGCCGGTGTTGTTATGGAAGCGGATACAGGAAAGGTACTGGCCCTGGTAAGTAAGCCGGACTATGATCCCAACACTATAGCGGAGAAATACAGTACACTGAGTACGGATGAAGACAATTCCCCCCTCTTAAATCGGGCTACTTCCGGATTGTATCCTCCGGGATCTACCTTTAAGATCATTACGGCTCTGGCCTATTATCGTCAGTTTGGCTCTATCAACGGTTTCAGCTATAACTGTAACGGCGAAATCACCGTGGATGACAGTACGATCCACTGCTACAAAAATGAGTCTCACGGTATGCAGGATTTTACGGACATTTTTGCCAATTCCTGCAATGCAGGCTTTGCCTCCGTGGGTCTGACCATAAAGAAAAGTGAATTTACCTTGGCAGCGGAAAGTCTGCTGTTTAATGCGGACTTACCTTCTCCGGTACGGTACAAATCCAGCCGCTTTACTTTGGACAGCGATTCCGGTACGGCGCTGACGATGCAGACCTCCATTGGTCAGGGAAATACGCTGGTGACCCCCTACCATATGTGTCTGATCGCCGCAGCTATTGCCAACGACGGTGCGTTAATGACCCCCTATCTGGTGGATCACATAGAAAATGACAGCGGTACCGTGATCAAAACCTATGAGCCGGAATCCTATGGCCTTTTGATGGAAAAGAGCGAAGCCACCTTTTTACAGGGCTTAATGAAGGCTACCGTAGAGGATGGTACCGGATCAAAGCTGCAAAGCAGCCGCTATACCGCAGCGGGAAAAACCGGTACGGCAGATTTTGATTCCGATCACGGCAATCCCCATTCCTGGTTTGTGGGATATGCGGAGAGCAACGGAAAGAAGATTGCTATCAGCGTTATCGTGGAGGCTTCCGGTGCCGGCAGTAAGTACGCTGTCCCTGCGGCGAAAGCGGTATTTGATGCCTATTTTGATTAATCCTGCACAAAAGATTAGTTGCAACACAGGATGAAAAAGGGTATACTGACAGTAGTTAGAGGATTCACAACGCAAACAGGAGGACTTGCAATGGTAGAAGCAGTGAGCTGTGGCGGGGTGGTAATATATCGTGGCAAGATACTTACGCTTTATAAAAGCTA
>CAZUBP010000059.1:0-8632 GCA_964618605.1 uncultured Lachnospiraceae bacterium
GACATCAGACAAGAAGATGGAACCCGAAAATGGCTCCGTACATCTACACAGAGCGTAACGGCATCTACATCATCGATCTGCAGAAATCTGTAGGTATGGTTGACGATGCTTACAAGGCAGTAGCCAACATCGCAGCTGAAGGCGGCACAATCCTGTTCGTTGGTACTAAGAAACAGGCACAGGATGCTATCGCTACAGAGGCAACCCGTTGCGGTATGTTCTATGTAAATGAGAGATGGCTCGGCGGTATGCTGACCAACTTCAAGACTATCCAGAGCCGTATCGCTCGTCTGAAAGAGATCGAGGCTATGGAAGCTGACGGAACATTCGATGTTCTGCCGAAAAAGGAAGTTATCCTGCTGAAGAAAGAGCTGGAGAAGCTGCAGAAGAACCTTGGCGGTATCAAGGATATGAAGAGACTGCCGGATGCTATTTTTGTAGTAGATCCCAAGAAGGAAAGAATCTGTATCCAGGAAGCTCATACACTGGGCATCCCGCTGATCGGTATCTGTGATACAAACTGTGATCCGGAAGAGCTGGATTACGTTATCCCGGGTAACGATGACGCTATCCGCGCCGTAAAACTGATCGTTTCCAAGATGGCAGACGCTGTTATCGAGGCAAACCAGGGTGAGGCTGAGGAAGTTGAAGTTCCGGTTGAGGAAAACGTAGAGGAATAATTTTCGCTATATACACAGTTCGGTCTGCCAAAGGGCAGACCGACTGTTTACTCAACACATTTGAAAGTTCATTATAATTCAGGAGGAAAATAGATATGGCAATCACAGCAGCACAAGTAAAAGAGTTAAGAGAAGCAACAGGCGCTGGTATGATGGATTGTAAGAAAGCTCTTACAGCCACAGAAGGCGATATGGATAAAGCAGTAGAATGGCTGAGAGAAAAAGGTCTGGCTACCGCACAGAAGAAAGCCAGCCGTATCGCAGCAGAGGGTCTTTGCAAGGTTCTCGTTGCTGAGGATGGTAAGAAAGCCGTTGTTGTTGAGGTTAATGCTGAGACAGACTTCGTAGCTAAGAACGAGAAGTTCCAGAACTACGTAGCTCAGGTTGCTGAGCAGGCTATGGAAACAGAAGCAGCAGACGTTGAAGGATTCCTGGCTGAGCCCTGGAAATTCGATACTACCAAGACTGTTAAGGAAGCACTGGCTGGACAGATCGCAGTTATCGGCGAGAACATGAACATCCGTCGTTTCCAGCAGGTAAAACGTGACAACGGTATCATCGTTTCCTACACTCATATGGGTGGTAAGATCGGTGTTCTGGTTGACATTGAGACAGACGTTGTTAACGATGCTGTTAAAGAGATGGGTACTAACGTAGCTATGCAGATCGCAGCTATGAAGCCCCAGTACACCAGCGACAGCGAAGTAAGTGCAGAGTACATTGCACATGAGAAAGAGGTTCTGCTGGCTCAGATCATGAACGATCCTAAGGAATCCAAGAAACCGGAGAAGGTTATCCAGGGTATGATCACAGGACGTATCAACAAAGAGCTGAAAGAGATCTGTCTGCTTGATCAGGTTTATGTTAAGGCAGAGGACGGAAAGCAGATCGTTGCCAAGTATGTTGAGCAGGTTGCTAAAGCAAACGGCGCTAACATCACTGTTAAAGGTTTCGTTCGTTTCGAGACCGGTGAAGGTATCGAGAAGAGACAGGACGACTTCGCAGCAGAGGTTGCCGCTCAGGTTTCCGGTAAATAAGATAAATCTTCATAGAAAGTATGTAAATTGGTGGTGTCGGTTACGGCATCGCCAATTTTACGTATATGGGAAAACAGATGAAAAAAGAAGTATTGATTTTTGATTTGGATGGCACGATCCTGGATACGCTGGAGGATCTGTATATCAGCACCAATTATGCCCTGACCTGCCATGGATTTCCGGAACGTAGTAAGGAAGAGGTGCGGCTCTTTGTGGGCAACGGGATCGCCAAACTGATCCAGCGGGCTGTGCCGGAGCGCACGGACGAGGAAACGACTGCGCAGGTGCTGGAAACCTTCAAAAAACATTATGGAGAACACTGTGCGGATCATACCAGCCCTTACGAGGGCATTTTGCCTTTGCTGGAAGACTTGAAGAAGCAGGGCTATGAGACGGCAGTGGTATCCAACAAGGCGGATTTTGCCGTGCAGGAGCTGTGCCGGCAGTATTTTCCCGGTGCTTTTGCCTATGTTGTTGGGGAAAGAGAGGGGATTCGCCGGAAACCGGCCCCGGACAGTGTGCTGGAAGTGTTGAAAACGTTAAAACACAGTGCAGCGGAAGCGGTGTATATCGGGGATTCTGATGTGGATCTGCAGACGGCAGCCAACGCCCACATGGAAGTGATCGGCGTCAGCTGGGGCTTCCGTGGCAGAGACTTCCTCCAGGCCCATGGCGCTGCAGTCATAGCAGACACACCGGAGGAAATCCTGACGTTAGTAAAAGATATATAGAAAAACAGAAGGTGGTTCACCATAAAGCCCCTTGCAGAATACTCACGGAAAGTGTCCTGCAGGGGGCTTTTATTGTGCACAATACATCACACATTATATACTGTTTGTTAATATCAATCAATTCGCAATATCTCTAAAAATATAGGGAAAAAATGTACTACGATACATCGGATAAAGGGCTTGACGGGGGGGTATTTGAGATAATACTGAAGTATAGAAAAAGGGAATTGGGGTGTAGATATGAACCGATTATATTTTGTTGTAAAGGAGCAGATACACCAGCAGATGGGCAAAAAGGAGGTGCGGATCACCTTTGGCATATTGGCGGCTTTGGTGCTCGCCAATTTGCTTACCAATATGTATGTCTGCTATGGGGAGGATGCGCTGGAGCTGTATCATCCGGTGAAGCTTTCTCTGCTGGGAAGTGACAGCGGCGCCTGGGGATTTTACCTGATGCAGCTGTATCCCATTTTGGTGGTGCTGCCCGCCGGATTTTCCCTGTGGAAGGATCGCAACTCCGGCATGGCGCTGTACCAGATCACCAGAATCGGGAAAAAGACCTTTTATCTGGGGAAAATGCTTTCCACCTTTTGGGTGACGGCTGTTGTCTTTGTGGTGCCCCTTTGGGGAGAGCTCCTGCTGAATGCAGTGGCATTTCCCACAAATCTCTATGGAGACAGTATAGGGGTGTCCCCTTACGATCCTCTATATATTCAGACCGTCAAAAGCTATATGTTCAGTGACCTGTATCAGTACAATCCCTACCTGTATGCTTTGCTGATGGTCCTGCTGTTGGGGATCGTGTCCGGCATCCTGGGTATGTTCACTGTTGCCATATCCGCCTTTCGGGTGCCCTATCGCCTGATGCTGCTGCTTCCCGTATATCTGTTGCTGTACGGACTGAGCTACCTGAAGGATTTTTTACGGCTGGGCTTTTCCACAAATTATTTCCAATATCTCAGAATGTTTGGAGGAGGGAAGGTTTCCCCAACGGCATACTTCCTTTTCGGACTTTTATTGCTGCTGGTTTCCTCCGGTGTTTTCTATATAAAAGGAAAGGGTGATTACCTATAAAACGGGATAGTTTAAAATGCATGCTAATGGGCATATTGTGGGGCGTGTATGCGGGGATCAGCCTGACGGGAAATGCCTATATAGAAAATCAAAATGTGCAAAGCGCCAGTGACGTGCTGCAGATCCTGTTCTTCGGCAAGGAGCTTTACATAGTGCCCGCAGGCATGATCATGCTGACTTTGGATATGATGGCCTTTTTCCTGTTCCAGGTTATGTTCGGGGTGAAGATATACCGGCATTTCTGTACCGCCAGTATTTACTATTTTTCCCGGTGCCCCTACAGGATCCGATGGTTTATCAGGGAAGCGGCCTCTTTAGGGGTGCTGGCCTTTATATACAGCAGTGTTCTGCTGGCCACGGAGATGGTGGTTGCCGGCAGGGTCATGGAGATACAGTGGGATAAGGAATTTTGGGCATTGGTGGTGTATGAAGCTGTGGCATTTACCCTGTGGCTGCTTTTGACCACTCTGGCCATCAATGTTGTAGCTATGCGGTATGCCAGTGTGGTTGGCTTTGCCGTGACCTTTGGCCTGCAAATGGCAGGAGTCACCCTGCTTTTGCTGTTTGACCGTATATTACCTCTGGATCCAGGGCCTGCACTGCAGCGAAATGCGGCTTTACTGAAGCTGAATCCCATTGCCAATCTTGTGCTGTGCTGGCATAGCAGCAGCGTGGAGAGCCTGGATGCCCACATCAACCAGTTTCAGATATCCTTTGATCTGCTGGGATCCCTGTATTACTATGGGCTTTTGCTGATCCTGGTGGTTATCCTTGGGTGCATTCTGGTAAAGAAACAGGAATTTTTGATGGAAAATACAGAGACAGGGAGATGAGTAAGATGGAATTGAGGGTCACGAAGATTTCAAAAAAGATTCGGGGAAAAGAAGTCCTGTCGGATGTCAGTTTACAGCTGCATTCCGGTAAAATATACGGCTTTGTAGGCAGAAACGGTTCCGGAAAAACCATGCTTTTTCGTGCCATTTCCGGGTTGATGAAGGTGGATCAGGGGGAAATATGTCTGGATCAGCAGGTATTGCACAAGGACATGGATGTGCTCCCCAGGATGGGCATTGTTCTGGAAAATGCAGGGCTGTACCCGGAATACACCGGGAAGAAAAATCTGGAGATCCTGGGGAAATATACCGGCGTCTCAGAGGCGGATATAGAAAAGGCTATTCTCCGGGTAGGCCTTGATCCCAAGGACAAGCGAACCTTCCGTAAATATTCCCTGGGTATGAAACAGCGTATCGTTATAGCCCAGGCTATCATGGGAAAGCCGGATATACTGATCCTGGATGAGCCTACCAATGCTCTGGATGAGGCGGGAGTAGAGCTGGTACATCGTATATTGCTGGAGGAAAAGGAACGAGGGGCTATAGTACTGCTGGCCAGTCATAACCGGCAGGATATAGAACTGTGTGCAGATGAAATCTATAGTATGGAAGCGGGACGGCTCCGGGAGATGAGTGAAAATGAAGAATTGGGGAAAAAGGCATAAAGGGTGTTTACTACTTCTGGTTTTCTTTGGGATTTTGCTGCTTGTGGGCGTTGGCTACCGGCAGACCATTACGGAGTATACGAAGAAAGACTATTGTGAGCAATATTTCCAGCCGGCGGAAATACCGGAGAATTTTGCTATTTCCTCAGCGGAGGAAATGAAAGAAACGCTGCCGGAGAGTGAGATCATTCTCAAAGTGCGGGCCACAGGAGAAAAACAGTATTTATACAGTATTTTCCAGCAGGGCGCAGAGGTGGAAACGGTATATAAGGGATCGGAGGAATTGGAGAACCAGCATATCTGGCTGGCAAGATATTCCTGGCAGGTCTATTTTGAAGGGGATCAGCGGTATGCGGACACCGGCTTTGTCAACTACATGCAGGAGGGCAAAGAATACCTGGTTTTCCTGGACGGGAAGATGGATGCCAGCGTAGTGAAAACAGCCTACCCAGTATATGATGTGGCAGAAAACTGCCTGATCACCCCTATTTTCTGTCTGGAGGATGGAGAAAATGTGGTGGTTGCTCCAGGGGAGGACAATTCCTATGTGGATTACAGCCTGGTGAGCAACAACGAATTTTTCGCCTGTACCCAGGCGGGAATGGATGCTCTGGAGGAGTTAAAGGAGTATTTCCTTTCCCGGTATGTTTATGCCTGAAAAAGGGCGTGCTTTTTCTTTCGCCAGAGATAATAGACAATAAACAGCAGGGATGTGGTGATCCAGGTAATAGGATAGTTGGCGGTCAGCATCAGCATGGTGGGATGCAGGGGCAGGATCACCAGCGTCCAGAATATACGCAGCAGGCAGACGCCGAAGAAGGTGAGGAGCATGGGAAGAATGACGTCTCCCACACCACGGAGAGCGCTGGACAGGATCTCCACATAGCTGAACAGAGCATAGAAGGGTGTCACAGAGCGCAGCACCAGGACGCCGATAGCGATAACCTCCGGATCGGAGGAGAAAATACCCATGAGCGGATGGGCAAAAACGAAGAAAAGCAGGCTGATGACCAGGGAAGTGACCTGATGCAGCAGCAGGCAGACCCGGGTGCCTCGGATGATCCGGGGATATTTCCCTGCACCGTAGTTTTGCCCCACGAAGGTGGTAGCTGCGATACAGTAGGCGCTGCTGACCATCCAGAAAAAGGCCTCGATTTTGGCTTCTGCTGCCCAGGCAGCTACCGCCTGGGTGCCGTAACCGTTTACCGCCGCCTGAATCACCAGATTGGCAAAGCAGTACATAACGCTTTGCAGACCGTCGGGGACGCCTACATACAGCTGGGCCCGAAGGGACGTGGGGTGACAACGGATATGCTTTAGCTTCAGGGAGATACCCTGCACCGGTCGGGTGAGATAGAGGGTTACCAGCAGAGCGCTGACAGCCTGGGAGATCATGGTAGCCAGAGCGGCTCCCGCAACGCCCATGGGGAAAACCACCACCAGCAGGATGTCCAGAAAGATATTGATAAAACAACAGAGGATCAGGGCATACAGCGGCCGCCGGGAATCACCCAGAGCCCGGAGAATGGCAGATCCTATATTGAAGATAAGAACAAAAACAATACCGGCAAAGTAGATGCGCAGATACAGTACAGAATCTGCCATCAGCTCTGCCGGTGTTTTCATGGCATGAAGAATGGCCGGTGCTGTCAGATATCCCACAAGGCCGAAGAGCACACTGCCCACCAGGGCATAGGCGTAGGCGGTATGGATACCCTCGGACAGCCTCTTTTTGTCCTCGGCGCCGAAGGCCTGGGCGATGATAACACCGGAACCGGCGGAAAGGCCGGTAAAAAAGCCGATAACCAGCACAATGATCTGGGAAGCGGAGCCGCCGATGCTGGCCAGGGCATTCGTGCCCACAAACCGTCCCACAATAATGGTATCCACCGTATTGTACAGCTGCTGGAAAAAGGTGCCGAAAACAATAGGAAAGAAAAACAGCAGGATCTGTCGGGCGATAGGCCCTTCCAGTATGGGATTGGTGTATGTTTTAGCTGAATCCATAAAAAACTCCTTCTGAATACATCAGCCGCAAAAGGCCACACACAGAATGGGAACAGTAATAAGAGACAACAGGGTAGACATAAAAACAAGTCCGGCGGCAAAGGCGTCGTCACAGTCGTAGTTGGCGGCCAGAATAGCTGTGGTGGCTGCTGCAGGCATACCTGCCAGTACCACGGAGACCGAGCGGACCAGAGGTTCTACGGAAAACAGGGTACACAGGCCATAAACCAGAGCAGGCATCAGCAAAAGTCGTACCAGACAATACCAGAGCCCCTTCAGGGAAAAGGTGCTTTTCAGGTTTACCCCCGCTAAAATATTGCCGATGGTAAGCATGGAAAGGGCAGTGGTGCAGTTGCTGGAATAGGTGATAGCCTTGGTAAGCCCGGAGGGCAGCTGGATCTGAAAGACCATTAACAGCATACCCAGAACCACGGCGATAATACAGGGATGAGTCAGTACCTTTTTCAAAACTCCCTTGCCTCGGGTACCGGTGAAGCAGGCCACGCCTGCGGACCACATGAAAATACGCAGAGGGATCAGATAAAAGGAGGCATACAAAAGTCCCTGGGAACCGAAAAGTCCGTAGGCCATGGGATTTCCCATAAAGCCGGCGTTGGATACCACGGTGCCGTAGCGCAGCACTGCCTGCTGCTTGGGGGTAGAGTGGGGATAGATAAACCGGCTGGCTATAACGCTGAACAGCTGGATGCAGACGGAGACCGCCAGCACGGCAAAGCAGTCCTTGAGGATCTGCAGATTAAAGTCGATCATAAAGGAAAACAGAATATTGCAGGGCAGAACGAAATTGATCAGCAGGGCAGACAGGGGCTTTCTGGCCTCCAGGGACAGTACACCTGTCTTGGTGAGAATGTAGCCTGCCAGCATCAGGCAGAAAATCGTGATTTCCAGATCTATAAGTGTGGAAAAGTCAACCATAGTAAGGCTCCTTTGTTTGTTTTTCAGGTATCATGGATACGATTCCTAAGATAGCACAATTCCCGGCCGTTGTCGAATCCTAATCCGGCAAAGCCCCGGGGAATCCCCTTTTTCCGGGGAAACGGTGGTACAAAGCACAATTATGTGCTATAATGCCAACACAAAAGGAAAGGAAATACGGAGGCGTTTTATGGAGAGCTTTGTATATGGCATTATCAAAATAATTACTGCTATTCATAACAGCATTATGACCTGGAACGATTCATTCGAGACGGTGTTTACGGATAAGGAGCTGCATTTCTGGGTGATCGGCATACTGGGTATGGTGCTGTTGTTTGTGGTCTTTCCCCTGTTTAAGCTGCTCAGCAGGAGACATGTGCTGGTTATCGCCTGGGTGTATGTATTTACTCTGATGGTGGTGGTCACCTTCGCCATAGAGATTGGTCAGGGCTTTACCCATACCGGCACCATGGATTTTGCGGATATTGTCTCCGGCCTGACAGGCTTTATGGTGCTTTTCATCATATTTGCTGTGGTTCGTGCCATTATTCTGGGGATCATCCATTTATTTAAACCCAGAAAGAAGAAAAAGTAATCAGGAGAGTGGGAAAAGGGTTGCCTTGACAAGCAGGGCAACCTTTGCTATAGTAATGCTTGTCGATGAACGTC
>CAZUBP010000060.1:0-2962 GCA_964618605.1 uncultured Lachnospiraceae bacterium
GTTTTTACAGCTCCACCCCATTCTTCCGCAAAAGCTCTCTGGCGGTGTCGATGGAATCCACACCTTCCTTATTTTTCACCGGTGCAAATTCCCGTTCTCTCTCCACCTCGTAGGCCAGACAGTTGTCCATCATGTGTACCATATCCAGGATCAGTGTCTCAAACTTATAGCCGTTTGGTTTCTCCGGCGCATGAGCTGTTCCGTCCACGTCCACATAGGGGATCTTCTTTTCTACCACATGGGTGGGCATACGTTTCTCCATGATCTCCTCCAGCTTGTCCATGCGGAAAAGATAGTTCAGAATAACGCCGAAGCAATAGAGATATTCACCCTTTTCATTCTGGGCGTAGTTCATCTCATGGGGCATCTCATAGTATTCCACAATAGAGGGCTTTCCGTCCTCCAGGCAGAGCACACCTACCCGCTCCTCCGGGTCGGCCTTTCGCACTACCTTGGCTCCGCTGACACAGTCTTCCTCCATTACCGCACCTACAAAACAGGGATCGGCAATGCGCTGCAATACATTATCCACAGCAAAGCAGTTCAGCCATTCCACACCTATTTCTCTGGCCTTCTTTAACAGGCCGGCATTGGCAAAGGAGGTAAACCAGCCACCGTTTCCGTTAGGGGAAAAGGCCAGTCTTTCCTGACTTTCCATAAGAAGCTTCTTATCATAGTCCATGCTGGGCGCCATTTCCTGGGTAAAGAAGAAAATATACTCCGGATTATAGCCAAAATACTCATGTTCCTTTAAAAATCCTGTGGTCTGCTCATGGTTTTTATCACTGGTCATAATGAAGAAGGGAATCCATGCTCCCGCTTCCTTTACCACGTCCATAGTGTTTTTAAACAGCTGTTCAAAAATATACAGTTCTTTGGTAACACCGATATTAAAGCTTCCCTTAGGTCCGCTGCAGCCCAGACGGGTACCCTGGCCTCCGGCCAGAAGCAAGGCGCCTACCTTTCCGGCCTTTATGGCCTCAAGTCCGGTCTTTTTGTAGCTGTCCTTACGCTGTTCTATATCGGCGATGCTCAGCGCACCGATGGGTGCGATCTCGCCTTTACCCTCCGGGGTATTATCCTTATCAAAGCAATCAAACAGGCCCCAATCCAGCGTATCCAGCTGTTTTTCAAAAGCCAGCTTCTGTTCCTCATTCATCCGGTCATAAAATTTCAGCAAATGGGTCTGTCCATATTTTTCAAGTAAAGCCTTCTGTGTCTGTTCCATGTTTTCCTTTCCCTGCCGGTTTTATTTGCCTCTTCGCACCTGCCCGGCCTGCAGGAGTTTTTTCAGCTAGGTATATATTACTTGTATCCCGACCAAAAATCAACCATAGTTTACAAAATGGGGTATGCACAAAAAAGGGGAAAAGCCATCCCGCCATTCCCCCTTTCAATCTGCCTGTTTTTACGGATACAACAATTCCGAGTTATAAAAGGTGGATTTTTTGCTTAATTCATCACACAAATAGGTATATCCATACTCTTCCACCAGAGTTTTCTGATCCGAAAACAGATTCGTCCCCAGTCCAAGACGATTTCCTGGAATCTCTACACCCAGACTGGCCAAAACAGTAGGGAAAAAATCCAGCGTCACAAAGCTGCGATTTTTTTCCTGTACCGGTGTAACCGGAGAATTAATAATCACATTATATACTTTTCGAACATTCTCTCCGTTGTGCTTATCATATGTGTACTCTCCATAAAAATCTGTATCCATGCTGCAGTGATCACCGGTAATAACAATTGTGGTATTTTCATAGAAATCCTGCTGTTTTACCCACTCCACAAAATCATTCACCTGCAGAGAGGCACAGGCCCAGACATCGGAATATTGATCCTCAAAAATACCAGGACATATCTGGCATACATACCCATTCTGATGATGTGTGTCCACTGTCAACATAGAGTAGTTAAAAGGCTGTCCCTCTGCTGCGATCTCCTGCAATTGCTCTTTCGCATAGGAATACAGCTTCTGATCTTCAAATCCCCACCAAACCTTATAATCCTGGGCAATCTTTCCTTCTTCCTTGGCCGTTAAATAATCCCATACAGCATAGTTTCCATGCTGAGTAAAATAATTTCTTCGTCCACCAAAAGTGAAATTTGATCCAGCCAGAAAATAGTTCTGATAACCGTTGTTTTCCAAAATATCTCCCAGCGTGGTAGCTCCAGGGAGAAAATACTGATAATCACTCATAGAATTATCAATAGTTGCGTCAGACTGTCCATAAAGTTTCAAAGGTAATCCGGAGGTCTGTGCCACAAGACCAGCAATTGTCCATCCACAAGCCGGTGCAACAGAGGCCCCTTCAATTAATTCCGATTGAGAAAAACTGATATTATCCTTTGCAAGCTGGGTCATCTCCGGAATCCGGTTTTCATCAAACAATCCACCATTCTCCGTATTCTGCGCAGAACTTTCTGCAGACTCCATATATATCCAGATCAGGTTACGCTTAGTTTCTGGAAATTCCAAATCTACTGTGCTTGGATCTACATACACCTCTTCAATAAACGTGGATTGTTGTATTTGATTCTTTACATAATCAAGAAAATCAAAACTCTTATTTGCCATAAATATGAGAGCAACCGTACCGAATATGATTACTGCTGTAGCAGGAGCCGTGTGAAAACGAAAAGGGAATATTTGAATGCTATATGCTCTTTTTGAAGCTTTTATTTCTATTTGATATACATATTTGCCAGCGAAATGAAACACTGCAAAAAGTATTCCCCACAAAACAATGCTGGGAACAAGGGCATTTTCTATATAGCTGAGTACGAATGTATCCGCAGTTCCCTGAAGCGGCATATTTAAATGAAAAAGGATCTCCTCCATACTGATATTGCCATAATTTTTCATTACCCAGAGACAACTGAAGGCCAGTAATAGCAAGAAAAATATAAGTAAGTACAAAACGCTATGTACCACTCGTTTCAACCACTTATTTCGCATTTT
>CAZUBP010000060.1:3062-8453 GCA_964618605.1 uncultured Lachnospiraceae bacterium
CCTCCAACGCTGTCAGATCCTCCAGCATGGTGTTGACATACAGCTTGTTGGTATGAGCTGCCTTGGTACCGTTCTCGTAAACTACGGTATAGAAGTTCTGATCTGCCTCGTAGTAGGTAATGTTCTTCTGGGTACCATCTGTCAGGTCGTAGGATAGGGTCATTACCGGGTCTGTAAGGTCCTCCGGCACAGCCTCCAGACGTTCCTGGGCGGTGACACTGACGCAGTCGTAATAGAATCTCGTAAATGATTCCTTATCCACGTCCTGGCCGTCAAAGATCCACCGTTCCACTGTCTCGCCGTCCTCGCTCTGCTCATTGCTGTACTCCAGCGTATGGGTCTTGTCCCCTACCGTAACCGTCAATTTTGCCAGATCGCTGATGGAAACGAAGCTGTAGGTAAGACTCCAGAAGGAAGAGGCCTGATTTTCCATCAGATCCAGCAGATATTCCTCCCGCACCGTGCTTACCTGGGTGGAATCGTCCAGCCGCACGTAATAGTTGTCATTTTCATCCTGGGCACCGATGTACATGGTAAGGGTTTTCTCCTGGTCCCCATCCTCATAGGTGATCTTCAGGGTACACCGAGGCTCATCCAAACCATACTTGGCCATATCCTGACAATCGTATTCCATATGCTTTGCCCAGCTGATATAGGAAATATTCTGCTGCACAACGCCAAGGGTATTCAGATTGGCCAGCTGGGTCACCCCATCCTCGCCGGTAACAGAGCACTTGTCGTCCCCTGTCATGGTGAGAACATAGGAATTTTCCGCCTTATCCACCACAAACTCCCGCATGGTAGAGGGTTCTATGTAGGGGAAGTCCTCATAAGCTGCAAAATCCTGCACCCGGCCGGAAAAGTGGCTGTCCAGAGCTGTGGAGGTCAGATATATCTTCTCCGGCTCCGTGGACAGCTGTACATACAGCTGCTTTGTCGTGGTGTTTTTCTGTCCCAGAAGAAGGTCATAGGTCGTCCCGTCTGCCATGGCAATGCGGATGGTCTGGGAGGGCTCCTCCAGGCCATACTCTGCCAGATCCGTAACATCCTCCAGCACACGATCTGCCTGCAGAGCCGCCAGATCATCTGTAAGAAGCTTCATGCGGCTTCCTTCCAGTACATAGTCGTCCTCTGTGTTCACCCAGCCTTCTTCCCTCTGTTCCAGCCGGATCTCCCCGTCTGTACCGGTAAAGGACAGGCTTTCTATATCCTGACTGGGAAGGGACAGGATCAGAGTGTTTGCCTGGGCTTCCTCCGCCTCCTGGTTTTTCTTTTTCTCCCGGGCATTTCCCATGAGAGTTACCACCCCGAGAACAGCCACCAGGAAAACCAGCAATATGCATCCGGCTACGAGAGCCTTTTTATTTTTCTTTGACATCAGCCTTTTCTCCTTCTAAACCATACGATAAATCCTGCAAGCACAAATCCCAGGGGCAGAACAAATACACAGATGGCTGTCCAGAGATTTGCCGAGAAGGAACTCATGGTAAGATATTGTACCTGAAGATTCTTCACCGGTACAGCACTTGCCGTCGCTGAAGGATTACACAACAGCTGTATGGTAGCTGCCACCAGCGTTGCGTTGTTGCCGGAAACAGAGCTGTCATAATCCGTGTCCAGAAGGTAGCCTGTGCTGTAGTAAGCAATTCTTGTCTCCACCTCATCATCGGTATCAATATCCTCCTCGATAAGCATACCAATGGTGAAGGGTCCATCCTCATCACCGGCTTCCTTTACGGAGGTGGTCATATGTACCACATCCTCCTTGTTGTAGGAGGCAGATGAGGTCTGGAGAAGAGGATACATGGAAATAGAATCCCTGTAAACACCCAGCTCCTGAATGGCCTGACACATGGGCATGAGAACGTAGCCGTTATTGTACAGCTTTTCCGTGATCTGGCTGTATTCCAGATTTGGCAGCAGACAGTAGGGATATGTCATATAATGACCGGAATCTCCCTCAAACAGCACGCCCTCCTTACGATTGACGCCGTAATTGCTCAGAATAGCATCCAGATTGGGCATGTCATATATAGAGTAATTGGTAGTGATCATGGCACTGCCGCCATTTTCCAGATAGGTGAGAATCTTCTCCTTCTGTTCCTCGGAATAATCATTCTCCGGGGCGTTGATCAGCAGGGCTGCCGCATCCTCGGGAATATCCTCGGACAACAGGTTCAGATTCTTTATCTCAATATTGTTCTTTTCAATAGCGGTAACGAAGCTGTCTCCCAGACTTCCCTCACCGTTGCCATTCAGCACATACAGCACCGGCACATTGTCATCGGTTACATAATCGATGGCGCTGGTTACCTGTCCCTCACCGTCATAGGTGGCATGCACAGTGTTTCCCGTGGAGGAATTGTACACATCCGTGTATAGATCATCACTTTCCACCAGCTTGCTTGTCTCCCCGCAAACCACGAGAATACTACCATCGGCTACCGTTTCCTCTGTATACTGGGAGGTAAATCCCGGATACAGGGCCGGATCGATCTGTTCCATAGTTACATAGTCAGAAGCATCCGCATACCGCCGCAGAAGCTTCAGGGTGGTATCATCCTCTTCCCCGTTCTGACAGATATAGTACAGCTCCACTTCCTTGGTCAGCTGTCCCAGGAAATCGGTGGTGGTATCACTCAGGGTATACAGCTTGTTGCTGCTGAGATCCAGCTGAGTCATCTCCTCCGGCAATTTAGCTATGATCACCTGCAGCAGCACAGCCACAGCAATTACGATCAGTGTCAGTAAAATGCTGACAGAGCCGTTTTTCAGACTTTTCTTTTCCATTTTCTTATCCTCCTAGCTCCATCTTCTCTTCACAACCGTCTGTTCTGTCAGAACCAGAAAGATGGCGATCACAGACAGGTAGTAGAAAATCCCGCCAACATCCAGTATGCCGGCAAAAAAGTTCTGCAATCTGCCATTCAGATAAAATACAGAGAGGAAGTTCTGAAAAGCTCCTTCCAGAAGGGATTTTTTCAACATATACACGATACACAGTGCACCTTCCAGCACCACTGCTACGATCAGTGTAACGGCAGTTTCCTTCATTATGTGATGGATCACCAGCACCAGGGCCAGTACAACGACGGTAAAGGCCACAAAGGAGGCTACTGCCGTGTAGGGCATCATCGTTGCTATAGTATTCATAAGATAACAGGCCAACAGCACGCCAAAGGTCATAACCGCTGCAATAACCGCACTTTCCGTCAGGGATGACAGAAACAGGCCAATGGCAATATCTGCGCATCCCAGCAAAAAGAAGGACAGGATGGCAAAATAGGCTACAGGCATATTGATGGGGCCGAAGCAGGACAACAGCAGGGGATAAAAGCAAACGATCACCATGGGCACCGCAAATACCGTCACCAGAGCCAGGAATTTGCCCAGAACAATGTCTCCCACCGTCAGGGGCAGGGTCAACAGCAGCTGATCTGTCCGCTGCTTCTTCTCATCCGCCAACACACGCATAGTCAGAATCGGCACAAACACCAGAAAAATAAACTGTACATTGTCCAGAACCAGTTCAAATCTGGGGGAACCGATATTCAGGTTCTGATAAGCGAAATAGATGCCGATAGACGCCAATATAAAAGCAATAAATACGTAGCCGATCATAGATGTCAGGTAGCTTCTCAATTCTTTTCGATAAACTGCACCCATATTATGCCTCCTCCTCGCTGTCTGCAGCCGTTATTTCTTCCTGGGCGTTTTTTGTCACCTCCAGGAAAATATCCTCCAAAGTCGCACTGGCATTCTTCATTTCCAGAATCGCCACATGGGCCTCTGCAAAAGCAAAGAAAATATCCCGGCGAATATCCTGATCCAAAGCTGCCTGCACCTCGATCTGAAGGGTTCCTGCCTCTCCGGGGGTATACTGCACACTGTTAATGCCCTGGATACCCAGCAGCACATCCTCTGCCACTTCTCTCGTGGTCTCTACCACCAGCTCCAGGCTGTTCTGACCGGCAAACATCTTGCTCAAATTCGCCGTCTCATCTGACGCCACCAGACGCCCCTTATTGATAATCAGTACATAATCGCACACAGCACTGATTTCCGTCAAAATATGGGAGCTGAGGATCACGGTATGCTTCTCTCCCAGGGATTTTACCAGATTCCGAATCTCAATGATCTGCTGTGGATCCAGTCCCACTGTAGGCTCATCCAGAATAATGATCTCCGGATAACCGATCAGCGCCTGGGCAATACCCACCCTCTGGCGATAGCCCTTGGACAGATTCTTGATCAATCTTTTCTTCATATCGGTGATCTTCACCGTCTCCATGATCTGAGCCAGCATTTCTCCCCGTTCCTTTTTGGGGACCCGCTTCAGATCCGCCACCGTGATCAGATACTCCCAGACCGTCATATCCTCGTACAGCGGCGGGATCTCCGGCAGATAGCCGATACATTTCTTGGCTTCCTCCGTCTCCGTGAGAATATCATGGCCGTTAATAAGGATCTGTCCCGATGTGGAAGCTATATATCCTGTCATCATATTCATGGTAGTGGACTTTCCTGCTCCGTTGGGTCCCAGAAAGCCGTAGATCTTCCCGCTTTCCAGCGTAAAGGAGAGATCATTCACCGCCGTATGATCACCATACTTTTTTACCAGATGCTTTACCTCTATCACAATACCTGTGCTCCTTCCCTTTTCCTGCCCTTTTCCGGGGCAGCCCTGTTCTTTAACACTGTAGCAAAATTCTGTGTTAAAACTGTGACATATTTCTTCCTTTACAGTCACAGATGAATATTCAGCCCCCTGATGGCTGAACACTTATCTGCAGCAGCAAAGCAATGTAAAAGGCGCCTGCCCTTTCGGACAGACGCCTAAACTTTAAACTTATCCGACCTTAGTTACGAATGAACCTAAACTGTCATGCAACCATTTAACAATTAGAGCTTGTCAGCCCACTCTGCCATGTTGCCTTTGTAGAAGGTGTAGGGGATACCGGTAAGAACTGTTGTTCCGCCTTCTCCGTCATCTTCTGCTGTGAAGGTTTCTGCATCATAGTCGCCCCAAGCTTCCATAGTCATGGTCTCGCCTGCAGCACCTGTGAATCCGTCATTCTGTACAGCCATCTGGATAGCAGCTGTAGAAGCGCCAAGATGAGATACATCCCAGAGCATCATGAACGGGCATACGAAATCCATTGCATTGTCAGAGTCAGATGAAGGCATGTAAGGGCTCATCTCACTGGGAAGTCCAAGACCTGTAACCTTGATGTCGGAACCAGCCTGCTTCATAACCTCAGCAGCTGCTGCGATACCAACGGTTGTGGGGCTGATGATAACGTCAACCTTGTTCTCGTTCAGGAAAGCCTGAGCCTGAGTGGTAGACTTTGTAGCCTCATCATCACCATACTTCTTGTCCAGCTCAGGATT
>CAZUBP010000061.1:0-6088 GCA_964618605.1 uncultured Lachnospiraceae bacterium
GCCGGTGGGTATGCTCTGGGTACCCCAGGATTGTCCCCTGGGCCTGCACCCCGGCCAGGGATATTTTGATCTGGACTTGGGGGATTAAAAATAAAAACGGCCTGAGGAAGTAAACTCTTCCTCAGGCTTTCTATTTAATAGGTGAGCACCACATGCAATATCAGTGTGCCCTCCCCTTCATTGTAATAGGTGTGGGGTTTGTCGGAATCGAAGCGAAGGGAATCCCTTTCATCCAGCTCGTACACCTTCTGTTCCAGTTCCAGCTTCAGTCGGCCCTGGGAGACAAGTACATATTCCCGGGTGTGATTGCCGTGACTGCTGCTGGCATAGCGCTGACCCGGCATGATCTCCATCTGATAGATCTCGAAATTCTGCTTTTCCTCCGGGGAAAAGAGGCTGTAGATCTGGTACTTGCTTTCTCCTGCCTTGATGGGTCTGAGATCTGCCTGCCGCTGCAACACCAGCAGGTTCTTGGGTTCCTGAAGCAGCTCCTGGATCTCAATATGAAGGCCTCCGGTGATCTTTCCCAGAACGCCGATAGAGGGATTGGCCTCTCCTCTCTCGATCTGGCCCAGCATGCTTTTGCTGACTCCCGTATGCTCCGCCAGTACATCCAGACTGATATTCTGCTGCTGACGTATCCGTTTTAAGTTCCAGGCTATATTTCTCTGTAAATCCATAGTTTACCTCACTGTATATTTCCCTTCAGGGGCAAAAAAAGGGCGCTCGTGCACAATTACACGAACGCCGTTGTTCTGAAAGTATTATTACCTATAATAAATGATTTGTCAACGAAAACTTTTTCAGTTGTTTTTCTGATTTTCTATGGCCTCCGCCAACTCATTCAAGTATTCCCATCGCTCCATCTTCTCTTCCAGAAGAGCTTCCTTTTCCGTTTTTTCCTTTTCCAGTTCCCCCAGCTTTACAAAATCCCGGGAAAACTGAAGATATTCCTGCTCGATCTCACTCAGGCGATCCTCCAGTGCGGCGATCTCCTCGTCGATGGTCTCATACTCCCGCTGCTCCTTGTAGGTAAACTTCAGTTTTTTCTCCCGCACCTTCCAGTTTTTTTCCTTCTTTTCCGGTGCTGCTTTTTCCGGATTTTCCTGGGGATGCCGGATACGGTACATTTCCCGATAATCCGTATAACCGCCCTCATACTGCTGCAGATGGCCCTCTCCCTCAAAGGCAAAGATGCGATCCACTACAGCATCCAGAAAATACCGGTCATGAGATACGGTGATCACGATGCCCACAAAATTGTCCAGATAATCCTCCAGAATAGTCAGGGTGGGAATATCCAGATCGTTGGTAGGCTCATCCAGGATCAGCACATTGGGGGATTCCATAAGCACACGGCAAAGATACAGTCGCCTCAGCTCGCCGCCGGAAAGCTTGGACAGAGGCGTATACTGCATAGCCGAATCAAAGAGGAAGCGCTCCAGCATCTGGGAGGCGCTGATGCGTCCCTCTCTGGTTTTCACATACTCTGCCGTTTCCTTGATGTAATCGATCACCCGCTGGTTGCCGTCGATCACCGGAGTCTCCTGAGCAAAATACCCGATATGGATGGTTTCCCCTATCTCAATAGTGCCGCAGTCCGGAAGCTCCTCTCCGATCAGCAGCTTTAACAGGGTGGATTTACCGCAGCCGTTGGGGCCGATAATGCCCAAACGCTGATTTTTCAGAAGAATGTAGCTGAAATCCCGGATCAATTCCCGTTGGCCGTATCCCTTGGAAACATGGGACAGCTCAATAGTCTTTTTCCCCATGCGGGTTTCCACGGAATCCAGCTCCACATGCTGAATAGCCGCCGGGGCTTTTCCGTTTTTCAGATCCTCCAGTCGTTCCAGACGGGCTCTCTGTTTGGTGGAACGGGCACGACAGCCACGGCTGGCCCATTCCAGTTCCATTCGAAGGATACTTTTCCGCTTTCTTTCGCTGGCCAGCTCCATTTCCTCCCGCTGGGCCTTCATCTCCAGAAAGCCCTCGTAGCCTGCAGGATAGCTGTAGAGGCTGCCATGATCTATCTCCAGGATACGGTTGGTCACCCGATCCAGAAAATACCGGTCATGGGTCACCATGATCACCACACCTCGGAAAGCCTTTAAATAGGCTTCCAGCCATACCACCATCTCATTGTCCAGGTGGTTGGTGGGCTCATCCAGCACCAGCAGGTCCGTAGGATTTACCATTGCCTTTGCCAGGGCGATCCTTTTTTTCTGTCCTCCGGAGAGATGGGTCACCGATGCATCATAATCGGTAAAGCCCAGGCGGTTCAGAATGCTTTTGGCATCCCCTTCCCGATCCCACAGTTCTCCGCTTCCGGAGGTAACATAGGAGAGAATGGACTCTTCCCGGGAAAACTCCGGATTCTGGGGAAGCCAGGTAATATGCAGGTTATTCTGCATGACCACCTGTCCCTCGTCCGGATGCTCTACCCCGGCCAGGATCCGCAAAAGGGTGGTTTTTCCCGTACCGTTAATGCCTACGATACCGATCTTGTCCCCCTCCTGAATACCGCAGGAAACATCCTCAAAGATCACTTTCTCACCGTAGGTTTTGTAAATATGTTCTATTGTCAGCAGACTCATCTGCACATAACTCCTTACTTCTTATTTCTGTTTTTGCGAAGGTACACCTGTTTCACATAGGTGTACATGGCTTCCTCCCCTTCCTCTGCCAGGATACGAAGGATGTAAGCCAGATCCCGCTTGGTGTCCTCGTGAACAAACCACAGCTTGTCCTGATTCTTTTCATAATATTCCAGAGGCATGCCGTCATGATAGGCACTGCCATTGTACACCTGGGAAGCGCTGATGCGATCCATCACCATCTCCGCCACATACCGGCGGGGCATAGGGGCACCGGCCAGGATCCGTTCTCCCCGCTGGGGATCATAGTCCACCCAGTACTCGTAGTGGTGTTTGTTCCGGCCCTTATGATGGAGCCAGGACAGGGACACGCCGATATCCTCCCTCTCCGCATTGTTGGGGCTGCGATTGCCCTGATAATAGGCCATTCCCACCCGAAACTCTGTGGGGGAATACTTGGAAAGATCATGCAAAAGGCCCTGGCGATACAGCCCTACCCGAAAGCACTTTTGCATAACCAGAAGCTTATGGGTAGTGATGGTGCGAAAATGATGCACCGCTCCCCAAAGGCTCCCCTTTCTTTCCGATGTTTTATTTTGTTTGTTCCGTTGTTTCTTTTCTTTCATTGTCCTCTACTTTTCTTGCACAAAAAATCTGTATGCACCGTCCGGGCACCACTGCCCTTTTCTGCTCCTTCAGGGGAATCTCCTCTCCCTCCGAGATAAAGGTCCGGGACTGTGAGGTATCCGCCATGAGACACCAGTCTTTTCCTCTGGGAAGGGTAGGCAGAGCATATTCCTCCTCCTGCCAGTACATATTATAAACCACATACAGAAGCTCCTCCGGCTCCTGTTTCTCATAAGCACCGTTGTACAGCATGCCAACACCCCGGCTGGCAGGCTCCGTATTGATCATCCAGGCATGCTTTCCGTGATAGGAAAAATCCGGCAGACCCTTGGCCTTGTAGTCCGTATTCCGGGGCTGCTTTTCCATGGCAAAGACGGGATGTGCCTTTCTGAAGGCAATAACCTCCTTCACGAACTGCAAAAACTCCTTATCTGCCTTTCTCTGGCTGTACTGTACCCAGCCGATCTCATTATCCTGACACCAGGCATTATTATTGCCCTGCTGAGAATTGCCCTGCTCATCACCGGCATACAAAAGGGGAATACCCTGGGCAAGATACAGCATCAGAATGGCATTGCGTTTCTGGTTGTAGCGAAGTGCATTTACCCGTTTCTTTTTGGATGGGCCCTCTTCACCGCAGTTCCAGCTGAAATTCTGCCAGCTGCCATCCCGGTTGCCCTCCCCGTTCTCCTCATTGTGACGGAAATCGTAGCTTACCGCATCTGTCAGGGTAAAGCCATTGTGGTTGGCCACATAATTGACCTGTGAAAATCCCTGGGGATTTCGGCGGTTGGCCTCCATAAAGCCGTGAAGCTGATTTTCATCACTTTTCAGGAAGGAAAGAGAAACGCTCTGGAAATTGCTGTCCGCCACGCCTATATGACAGGGCGTCTGCGGCTTCTCCACCTGCATGCCCCCATTGTCATAGGGGAAGATCAGCCTGGTTCCCGCAAAAACAGGGTTCTTTGCCAGCGTCTCCGGAGAAAGGCCCTCTCCGGTAACCGAAAAGCCATCCACGCCGTACTGCTGCTTCCAGAAATACAGCACCCGGCTGATCAGCTCCGGCCCTGCCTCTTTGCCGAAATAAAATTCCATATACAGATCCATATCTGCCTTGTGACAGGCCTCTACCAGCTCTGCGAACTCCTTATGGGGCTGTTTCGTGGCACAATAGGAAGCCTTAGGTACAAAGTAAAAGCCTCCGGTATAGCCCCAGTAATTTACTCTGGCCCCGTTTTTCACCGCATCCTCGTATTTGGTGGGGATGCGTCCCGGCTTTTGTTCCAGAAAGTCATAGCAGGGCATCAAAAGAAGGGCGTTGATCCCCAGACTTTTCAGATAGGGCAGCTTTTCCTTCACACCGGTGAAGGTGCCCTTCCGGCGCACGCCGGAGGTTTTATCCATAGTAAAGCCTCTTACATGAAGCTTGTATAACAGCGTTTCCCGTTCCGGCAGGAAGGCTCTTTCCTCCCTGGCACCGGTAGGGGGCAGATAGCCGCACAGGCAGCCCTCCAGCTCCTCCGTGCCGAACGCTTCCCGTCCACATACCACCGTGGCATAGGGATCCGGCGCAGCCTGACCGTCCAGCACAAAGGTATAGTACCAGGGGAATTTTCTGATCCCCAAAAGCTGCAGCGAAGCCACTTCCCCGATAAAGCTTTCCCGGGGATAGACGATCTCCTCCAGCAATGTTGTTTTATCTGTATCATACAATCGAAGTCTTACATCTGTAGCCTGCTTTTTATTTACGGCAGCCTGAAATCCTTCTGCCGTTCTCGTCAAACCCAGAATACCATTAAATCCCGAACCTAACTTTAATTCTTTCATTTTTTTCTCCTTAGAATTAAATTTGTATGTCCAGCTCCACCGGACAATGATCCGATCCCTCTATTGTTGTATGAATTTTTGCTTCCTGAAGTCTGTCCTTCAGGCACTCTGACCCACAGAAATAGTCGATACGCCAACCGGCGTTTTTCTGCCGGGCCTGGAAGCGGTAGGACCACCAGGAATAAATGCCCTCTGTATCGGGATAAAAATACCGCCAGGTATCTATAAATCCCGATGCCAGCACCCGGGAAAAGCACTCACGCTCCTCATCGGTAAAGCCCGCATTTTTCCGGTTGGTTTTGGGATTTTTCAGGTCGATCTCCTGATGGGCCACATTCAGGTCACCACAAAAGATCACCGGCTTGGTCTCCTCCAGCTTTTTCAGATAAGCCAGAAAATCCGCCTCCCACTGCATACGGTAATCCAGCCGGGCCAGCTCATTTTGAGAATTGGGGGTGTACACCGTCACCATATAAAATTCCGGATAGGTGAGGGTGATCACTCTTCCCTCATGATCGTGGGCGTCGATACCTATGCCATAGGTCACCTCCAGGGGTTCCCTTTTGGTAAAAATGGCGGTACCGGAATAGCCCTTTTTGTCCGCATAGTTCCAGTAATCGCAGTACCCCGGCAGATCCAGCTGTATCTGATCCGCCTGCAGCTTGCTCTCCTGAATGCAGAAAATATCCGCATCCAGCTCCTTAAATCTATCTATAAATCCTTTTTTCACACAGGCTCTCAGCCCGTTTACATTCCATGAGATCAGTTTCATCTCACACCTCCTGTGGGGATGTTTTTTCCGTATTATAACATACCGCAGAAATAAAGGACAGGGACAGATCTTCCACCCCGTGGAAATGCCCTCCTCTGCGCCGCAGCTCTTCGGCCTGCTGCCACACAGTCTGGGTGATCACCTCTCCCGGATATACCAGAGGAATGCCCGGGGGATAGGGAATGATCGCCTCTGCCGTCACCCGGCCGATAGCTTCCTTCCAGGGGATCCTTTCTCTGGGAGCAAACCAGGCTTCCCGGGGCGTCAA
>CAZUBP010000061.1:6188-8452 GCA_964618605.1 uncultured Lachnospiraceae bacterium
TCCAGTGTGATACGGCTTTCATCCAAAGCGAAAATCCCGAACTGTCCCACCAGCTCCCTGCCCGGACAGGCAAGACCCTCTATCTGTCCCAGGACTTTTCGTATCTCCCGGGCCCGTTGTACCAGTTCCTCCATCCGGGCTTTTCCCTCCAGGAAAAGCTGCCGCCGGGCCAGATCCAGGGATACCATGAGAAGGTAGGAAGGGCTGGTACTCTGCACCAGCTTTAAAGCTGCCTCCACCCGTCCCGGATCCACCAGCCGGGATCTCATATGAAGTACGGAGCTCTGGGTCAGGGAACCGGTTACCTTGTGCCAGCTCTGGACGCAAAGATCCGCCCCCTGGGTAAGTGCCCCCATAGGCAGCTGCGGGGTAAAATAAAGATGTCCCCCGTGGGCTTCGTCCACCAGAAGGGGAATACCTCTGGCGTGGCAAAGGGCTGCAATAGCCGCCACATCACTTACCATACCGTAATAATTGGGAGAGACCAGCACCACCGCCCGGATGTCCGGCTCCCGGGAAAGCTGCGCTTCCACCGTTTCCGGGGTAATACCGCCCCAGAGCTGCAGTCCGGGAATATATTCCGGCATCATCCATACAGGCACACCGCCGGAGAGGATCAGCCCCATAAGGATGGATTTGTGGGCATTTCTCGGCACCAGCACCTTATCTCCGGGGCGAATACAGGCCAACAGCATAGCCTCATTGCCGCAGGTGGTGCCGTTTACCAGGAACCAGCTTTTGTCTGCACCGTAGAGATCCGCTGCCAGATCTTGGGCCTCCTTTATGGCTCCCGAAGGGGCATGCAGATCGTCCAGTCCATGGGCTTCCGTCACATCGTAGCCGAAAATTCCCTCTCCTGCATCCTGTACCCATTGGGGATCTATTCCCCGGGCACCCCGGTGACCGGGAATGCAAAAGTAGGCCGGTTTGTTTTCCTTATAGGTTTTCACTGCCGCAAATAAGGGGGCTTCCTTTTGTGCTTTCTTCATATCCTGCTCTTTCCTTCTGAAATATTCCTTCTTTTATTATAGCATACTCTTACCTTTGGGGAAGATTTACGTCACCCTTTCGCAGTTTTCGTTGCTTTTCCTTGCTTTTATGGCCGCCATCTGCTAAAGTAAAACGTAATTAATCCAAAAAGAGAGGTAAACCTACAATGGCTGAAACATTTAGCAATGGTAACAGCTGCAGCGGAAACTGCTCTTCCTGCGGTGATGACTGCGACCGTTCCACAGTAACCCTGACACTTGATGACGATTCCGAGCTGGTATGCTCCGTTGTCTGCATCTTCCCGGCTCAGGGCAACCAGTATATTGCACTGCTTCCTCTGGACGAAAACGGTGAGAATCATGACGGTGAAGTCTATCTCTATCGCTATTTTGAAGAGGAAGGCAATCCGCAGCTGGCTAATATCGAAGACGATGACGAATACGAAGCTGCTTCCGATGCATTCGAAGAAATGCTGGACAACGCAGAATTTGATGAACTGGTAGACGGCGAGGATCTGTAAGGATCCTTCCGGGACAGCCAGGAAAAAAGTGGGGCTTTATAGCTTTTCGGTTATAAAGTCCCACTCTTTTAATTTATTCTTCACCGTTCCAGCAGTAGGTGCAAAGATGACTGGGATCAATGCCTACGGAATTGATCATATCGTCCAGTCTGTGATAGCGAAGAGAGGTGAAATTCAGTTCCTTGCGGATCTCCTCCACCATGTTTTTGTATTCCTCGCTGTCGGGATCCGTATATTTTTTCAGGGTTTCCTCAGATACATCTTCTCCCTCCAGCCGGGCAATGACCCTTCTGGTAATAAGATCCATCTCCGATGCGGAGCGGGAGAAATTCAAAAATTTACAGCTGTACACCAGGGGCGGACAGGCCGGACGGATATGTACCTCCTTAACACCGCTCTGGTAAAGAAATTCCGTAGTCTCCCGAAGCTGGGTTCCCCGGACAATGGAATCGTCAATCAGCACCATGCGCTGATCCCGGATCAGATCGTGTACCGGCAGCATCTTCATCTTGGCGATAAGATTTCGTTTTTCCTGTATGGTGGGCATAAAGGAACGGGGCCAGGTAGGGGTATATTTGATAAAGGGTCGGGAAAAGGGAATCCCGGAGGTATTGGCATATCCCACCGCATGGGCGGTTCCAGAATCCGGCACACCTGCCACAATATCCGCCTCCACATTATCCCGCTTGGCCAGCGCAGCACCGCAGTGATACCGCATTCTTTCCACACTCATCCCCTCATATACAGAGGAGGG
>CAZUBP010000062.1:0-8366 GCA_964618605.1 uncultured Lachnospiraceae bacterium
CTTTTTGTTCATAATAAATATTACCTCGTTTTGCGTGATGTTGCAGCGTAGTTTTAAAGAATTATGCCGGGAGCTTTCGCCCCCGGCATAGAGATTTCTCTACCATTCAGGCTTCAGCGTAAAAATTAGTTCCAGTTTTCATCTCCGGCAACTTTTGCGCTTTCAGCACGGTTACTATCCATATTCTGCAGGACAGTGTTGGCGTCGATAGTTCCCTGGCAGAATGCGATCATATCCTCGCAGAAATCACCCCAGGAATCGTTGGTATATTTGGTACCAGTCTGAAGTACAGCTGTAAGCTGTTTGGAAGAATCGATACTGGAGATCAGAGACTCTTCCTGCGGCAGCCAGTGCTGCTCAACATTCTCATCATTTACAGCGATGTTGGTCCAGTTGGTGTGGTTGTCAAGGATGGACTGCAGGCTCTCCGTTGTAGTTACGAAACGGAAGAACTCTTTAACCAGTTCCGGATGCTCGGAACCATTGTAACCAAACATGGTCGGGCCAGCCGGGTTGGTGGGATATGTATCGTTGTCACCCAGCGGGATCAGGCAGATATCGAACTCATCTGTAGCGCCAGCTTCCTCGATAGCGGAGATCTCTCCCGGGTTAGCCATTGCCATAGCGATCTTTCTCTCTGCGAAATCGTTGTCAAGGTTAGCATTTGTAGCACCGATCCAGTCCTCACCGAAGTATCCTGCATCAGACAGCTCTTTGAACTGATTTAATACTTCCAGCATCTTCTCATTGTCAGCGAAGGTAGCTGTGTTGTTGTTCAGAGCGTCATACAGTCCGGGATCAGCTTCCTCGTAAACGCCACCGATCTGGAAGAAGGCCAGAGCCTGAACCCAACCTTCAGAACCAGCGATGAACCAAGGTGTGATGCCTTCAGCTGCGATCTTCTCGCAGTCAGCTTTCAGTTCTTCGTAGGTTGTGGGAGCTTCGATTCCTAACTCACCAAACAGTGTCTTGTTGTAAACCAGAACGTACTCAGGAGAGTTTGTCCACAGCTGCAGACCATAGAGCTTTCCGTCATACTCGCAAGAAGAAAGTCTTGCTTCCGGGATAATGCTTTCCCACTCTTCGCCTGTCATATCGATACAATATTTCTCGGGATCAACAATCACAGAGCTGATAGCAAAGGGATTGGACTGGATCCAGAAAATATCCGGACAGGAATCTGTTGTCAGTTTTGTCTGCAGAGTGTTGTCATACTGGTCAGCCGGAATTGTCTGCAGGTCTACGGTTACGTCATAAGTCTCTTCGAAGTTCTCAATAACCTCATCCCAGCAATCGTTCATCCAGTCCTGGCTAACGATGATGCTCAGCTCTTCTCCGGAAAAATCCTGAGTAGCTTCTTCTGTTGCGCTTGCTTCTGTTGCTTCGCTTTCAACAGCAGCTTCGCTTGCAGCGGATTCTTCGCCAGCGGCAGAGGTCTCAGCTGTTGAGGATGAACCACATCCGGCCAGCATGCTGGTAACCATGGCCAGGCAAAGCACTGCACTGATCATTTTTCTTTTCATCTTGTTTCCTCCTTTAATTTGGGCACTATGTTAATAATGCATCACGTAAAAGAATTATAAACTTAATTTTTTTCGAAAACCATGCACTTTTTTCTCCGGAATTTGGATTTTTTTAACTAACCTTTTACATTTTTGTACTATTCTAAAAAAATTATGTTAAACTAGGCAATATATGAAAGAAAAAGGTGACTTGACTATGAAATATACCCCTCGAAGGATGCGCCTGCAGACCCTGTACTTCTCCGTTTTCTCTGCCATGGCCATACTCTTTCTTCTGACTTTTGCCATCATATTTTACCGGTATTTTTCGGATATTCTCGTCCGTCAGGAGCTGTCCTCCCTGAACGATCAGGCGGTCTCCTTTCAGGCTCAGGTGGATACCCAGATAGAAAAGATGGATGCCGTGTCCGTCAATATCAATTACAGCTCTGCCCTTCATCATCTTCTGGGGAACAAGGAGCTGGATCTCTCCCAGGTCTCCCTGAATGATGTCAGCGAGCTGTGCACCTCCATCAACGGTGTGGATCTGCGGGTGGATCAGATCAATCTCTATGACTTCTCGGGAAATGTCCTTCGGGTGGGGGTTTCCACTACCCGGGATACCTACGAGACCGGCGATAATGCCATATTGGACAATATCCAGGTCACCGGGGGTACCAAGGTGCTCAGTGCACCCTATGGCGCCGATTACCTGCGAAAATACTCCGGCAATCCGGAGATCTATCTTTCTCTCTACCGCACCTACACCGATACCTACGGCAACCGCATCGGTGCTGTGGAGACGGCCCTTCGGTGCAAAACCGTGTTCCATTCCCTGATCACCTATCAGAAGCGAAACAAAAATGCCCTGACGATCCGTGTCTATACAGCGGACGGCACCTGTATTTATCCCTATGCCGAGGAACCGGAGGAAAGCTTTTCCTATTTTAATGCTCTGGGGGATGAGACCCAGCTTTCCAGCTTTAAGAATCCGGACACAGGACGAACCGAGGTCATCACCAGCGCCAGCTCCGCCTATACCGGCTGGACCTATGTACTTTCCGTACCTCAGCAGCAGATCCTGATCCCCGTATCCAATATGCTGCACCAGCTGATCTATATGGCTGTGCCCCTGCTTTTGTTCAGCCTTGTGCTGGCCTACCTGTTATCCCGCCGGCTGACAAAGCCTATCCAGGATTTCCAGACAGAGATCCGGGAAACAGGCCTCTCCACTCTGGATCGGCCTATGTCCCCGCCCAGTGGTTTTCAGTACCATGAGCTGTATGAGCTGAACGAAAGCTTTTCCGCCATGCGTTTCAAGCTGAAAGCCTCCATGGACGAGCTGTTGGAGACCAGAAAACAGGAGCTGAAATCCCGAAATCTGGCCCTCCAGTCCCAGATCAACCCGCATTTTTATTATAATTCTCTGGCCAGCGTTATTGCCCTGGCGGAAAACGACCAGCCGGATGAGGTCATCCGTATGTGCCGCAACCTGACCAAGATCATGCGCTATATTACCAACACCCAGAATATCGTTACCATCCAGGAGGAGATCGACTACATCAACCAGTATCTGGATTGTATGAAGGTGCGCTATCAGACCAGTCTGAACTACATTATCGATATTGATCCGGAGCTCAGCCGGGAGCCCATTCCCCGTCTGATCATCCAGCCTCTGGTGGAAAATGCCATCAAATACGGTATCGATTCCGAGCCCCCCTGGGGCATTGCCATCCACGGTTATCTCAAGGATGACGGCTGGCGCATCGAGGTAATGGATTCCGGAAACGGTTTCTCCGAGGAAAGTATCGAGAGGATCTGGACCCGGATAAAGGATGCCGAAGCTGTTCTGGGCCTTCCGGAGATGCAGATCAACGGCATGGGTACCTTAAACGTCTATCTGCGATGGCATCTCTATGCCGGAGACACCATGATCTTTGAATTCGGCAACACCGATGCCGGACACGCCATTGTTACTATCGGACGAACCATTATGGTCAACGAAGAAGGAGAGGATAGTCAGTATGTCATATAATCTTGTTATTGCCGAGGATGAGGAGCTGCAGCTAAACAGTCTGGTGCGCAAGGTGGAAAAATTCTGCCCGGATTTCACTGTAGTAGGCACAGCCCAGACCGGAACTCAGGCCTACGCTCTGGTCTGCGAATTGCAGCCGGATGTGCTGATCACCGATATCCGCATGCCGGTGATGGACGGTATCCAGCTTATGGAAAAGGTGCGATCCCGCTTCCCGGACATGGCCTTTATCGTTACCAGCGGTTTTTCCGATTTTGAGTATGCCCGAAGCGCTCTTCGCCTCCAGGTTTCCGATTATCTGCTGAAGCCGGTGGAGCCGGAGGAACTGGAAAAAGCCTTAAACGAGCTGAAGCTGCACCTTTCTCCCCATCGGGAGGAGACGGTACCCATCTTTTCCGGGGAAGGGGATCACCGGACGCCGGAACAGGTATCTGCAGAGGTCATGCATTACCTGCGGCACCATTACGTTGAGGAGATCAACCTGAACCAGATAGCCGCCAAGCTGCATTACAGTGCCAGCTATCTCACCAAGATCTTCTACCAGCAGTACGAAACCACCCCTAACAAATACGTTATTAATCTCCGCATGCAAAAAGCCCAGCAGCTTCTCCTCCACAATCCGGAGCTGTCTGTGCGCCAGATCGGAGAAACTGTGGGCTATCCCGAGCAGGGATACTTCAGCCGTATTTTCAAAAAATATGTGGGCGTCAGTCCCCTGGAATACAGAAGCGGTACACCGGAATCCTGATCAGATCCGGCGTACCGCTTTTCGCTTCTTATCTATTACAGTGTTACTGTCACTTCTTCACCTGTGTAGGAAATCTTTACTTTCTTGTCACCACATACGGCTACAAAGCTTCTTTCCTGCTGCATTCCGGCAAAGCTGCCCTTTCTCTGTCCCAGAGTCAGGGTTCTCTCCTTCTCCTTCCAGGAAAGGGAGATCTCGGTAAATTCGCCATTCTCATAGCCATATCCGTCTCCTGCATCCTCATACAGGGTGAACTCTCCGTCGGCACCGTCATATACCTGCAGCTCCAGCTCTTTGTCTGCTACTGCATCGGCGTACTCGATAGCATCCTCGCACATGGGCACAATAGAGCCGGCCTTTACAAAGATAGGCATCTTGTCCAGAGGCGCATCCACAGTCACATCCTGACCGCCCTCGTAGCTCTTTCCGGTCCAGAATTCATGCCATACAGTGCCTGCAGGCAGATAGCAGTTCCAGGTCTTTTCCCGGTCAAGCTTTACACCCTCGGCAGCATAATACATAGGCTCCGTTACCGGACAAATCAGGAAGGCCGGACCGTACATATACTCATTTCCCAGGGAAACGGCCTTTTTATCCTCGCTGAAATCGAAGATCAGGCTGCGCATGATGGTGCGGTTTTTCTGGTAAGCAGCTCCTGCCAGAGAGTATACATAGGGCATCAGGCGATACCGCAGGCGAATATATTTCTCAATGGCATCGTAGCTGGGATCACCCTTTTTGCCGAAGTTCCAGATCTCTCTGGGTGTGTCGGTACCGTGGGAACGGAACATGGGCAGGAAGCAGCCATACTCAAACCAGCGCACATACAGCTCACGGTAACCCGGATCCTCCACTCCGTCATTGTATTCCCCTTTCCAGAACCAGATGGGATTGGGGTTGGTATCGTTCTTGCAGCCTCTCTTCCACCAGGCAGTGCCAACAACAAAGAAAGCACCAATATCCAGTGTCCAGTTGGCAATACCGCTCATAGCCATATTCAGGCCCTCGGGGATCTGTTTTTTCAGGGTTTTCCAGTTGGCGGAAATATCACCGGACCACAGCACCGTACCGTATTTCTGAGAACCGGCATAACCGGAACGGGTAAGATTGAGCACTCGTCTCTCCTTATCCACCTTTCTCTGGTTCTCATAGATACCCCGGGCGTGATACAGAGCGTATTCATTTGCCTTTCCGGCATCAATATATTTCTTGTGTTCCTCACCTACCAGACGGTAACGCTCCCAGGGCTCACGCATAACAGCGCCGCCCCAGTCCGGGCTGGGGAAGGGTTCGGTGGAATCGCACCACCAGGAATCAAAGCCTGCATCAAAAAGCTCCTCGCTGGCCTGCTCCCAGTACATATTTCTTGCCTTCTCGTTGAAAGCATCATAGGTGGAATAATCGTTCAGCAGATAGCCTGCCTCGTTAAACTGGGTATGATTTTCTCCGCCGGGATTCATGTTGGGCCATACGGAAACCATAGTATGCACATGCATATCGTGCATATGCTGGATATTTTCCTTCAGTGTGCCGTAACGGCTCTTGTCCACGGTTTTCTGTCCCCATTTTTCTCCTTCCCAGGTGTTCCAGTCCTGTACAACACAGTCCAGGGGAATACCCAGCTCACGGTACTTCCGGGCAATGGATTCCAGCTCTTCTCCTGTCTGGTAAGCCTCCTTGGACTGTACATAGCCGTAAGCCCAGCGGGGCAGCATGGTGGTCTTTCCTGTCAGGAAACGATAGCCGTCGATGACATCATCGCCGCAGCTTCCTGCAATAAAGTAATAATCCAGCTGTTCCACGCAGTCCATATAGAGATAAGAGCCACGCTCATCATCGTTAAAGGTCATCAGACTTCCGCAGTCAAAAAGAATACCGTACTGACGGGAGGAAAACAGGAAGGGCATGGGAATACGCATATTGTGCTGGTACATATACTGTACATGATGGCGATAGTCGTAGATGCCCTCTTCTCCCTGGCCAAGGCCGTGGATAGCCTCGTCCTCGCTCCAGGCAAAATGTACCTTTGCCCGGTTGGCTACACGATCTACGATCTCTCTCAGATTGCGTACCACATTTCTCTCACCGTCAACGGTTTTAATGCGCTCGATCTGGGGTGCCTCTCCCCCTGTTGTATAATGAATTACCTCTGCAGGCTGCAGAGTCTTGTCTGTCTCCTGTACATACAGTTTGCCGGTAGCTGCATCCTCAAAGCGAATAGCCCCGGTCTTTTTGTCAACAACAGCCCGTACCTTTGCTGTATTGACCATCACTGTCTCTGCATCTTCCGCATACTCACAGAAAACCTCTTCTCTGGCTGTCTTTTCGATCAGCTCTGTAGGCTCCAGTATGCTTTCTTTGTCCGTATACACAACGCGCAGAATGTCCTCCCGCACCGGGTATACGCTCATCAGTCCGTCCCGGACAGCAAATGTTTTCATAATGTTTCTCCTCATATGTGTTTATCCATTTTCGGACAGCAACCGCCTGTCCAAGTGGATTTTATCATACACAAAAAACAGGACGCTATGCATCCTGTTTTTCTGTATAGCTATATACTATTTTCAGAAAATGATCTGATTTTCCTGTCAAAAGGATCAGGCATCAAACTTCTCATTTTCAATATCCATGATCATACCTACACGGGTAGCGTGACGGCCGCCCTCAAACTCAGCCTCCAGCCAGGCGTCGATAATCATCTTAGCCAGCTCAATGCCGATCACCCGGGCACCGAAACACAGCACATTGGTATTGTTGTGCTGCTTGGACAGCTTTGCGGAGTAGGGCTCGCTGCATACCACTGCACGGATGCCTCTGACCTTGTTTGCCGCCAGAGAAATACCCACGCCGGTACCGCAGATACAGATACCGCAGTCAGCCTTGCCATCCCGGACAGCCTCAGCCACAGCCTTGCCATATACGGGATAATTGCAGGATGCATATTCGTCCGTACCGAAATTGACTACCTCGTGGCCCAGACTTTCCAGATACTCCACTACCTCACGCTTCATATCCACAGCAGAATGGTCATTTCCAATTGCTATTTTCATTTTTTTCATAATCCTCATTTCATTGGGGGCTTATTTCAGCCAATCCTTTACCTGCTCGTATACGCCCTGGCCATCCAGTTTGTATTTTTCCAGAAGCTTCACAGCGGGACCGGACTCACCGAATACATCGTAAACGCCGATCTTCTTCACCGGAGTAGGCAGTTTCTCGGAAAGTACCTCGCAGACAGCGCTGCCCAGGCCACCGATAACGGAATGCTCTTCCACAGTTACCACCTTGCCGCATTTCTTTGCAGCAGCGATCAGCAGCTCTTCGTCGATAGGCTTAATGGTATGAATATTGACGATCATAGCATGGATGCCCTCAGCCTCCAGCTTTTCTGCAGCTTCCAGAGCAGAATTTACGCAAAGACCTGTAGCTACGATAGCCACATCAGTGCCTTCCTTCAGCACTACGCCCTTACCGATCTCAAATTTATACTCCGGATTGTCGTTGATTACCGGCACAGCCAGACGTCCGAAACGCAGATATACGGGGCCGTCCATCTCATAAGCAGCCTTTACAGCAGCTTTTGCTTCAATATCATCTGCCGGATTGATTACCGTCATACCCGGAATGGTACGCATCAGGGCAATATCCTCATTACACTGATGAGTAGCGCCGTCCTCACCTACGGAGATACCTGCATGAGTAGCACCGATCTTAACATTCAGATGGGGATAACCGATGGAGTTTCTTACCTGTTCAAAAGCACGGCCTGCAGCGAACATAGCGAAGGTGCTGGCAAAGGGAACCTTTCCGGTAGCAGCCAGACCTGCGGCAATACCCATCATATTGCTCTCGGCAATACCGCAGTCAATATGTCTCTCCGGGAATACAGCTTTGAACTTTCCTGTCTGGGTAGCGGCTGCCAGATCGGCATCCAGTACCACCAGATCCTCATGCTCTTTTCCAAGCTCGATCAGAGCTTCGCCATAGCTCTGTCTGGTAGCAACTTTCTTTACTTCTGACATAATGCTTCACCTGCTTTCTCAAGATCTGCCATGGCGATCTCATATTCCTCGTCGTTGGG
>CAZUBP010000063.1:0-8332 GCA_964618605.1 uncultured Lachnospiraceae bacterium
AGATCGTAGAACTGAAAGACAAAGCCCACATCCTTTCTCCGGTAGGTGGTGAGCTGCCGTGGCTTCAGATCGGCAATATTGCTGCCGTCGATCCATATCTCCCCTTCATCGCAGCTATCCATGCCCCCGAGGATATTCAGCACCGTTGTCTTACCGGCGCCGCTGGGGCCTACGATCACTACCAGCTCTCCCTGTTCCGCTTCAAAGCACACGTGATCCGCTGCTGCGATCTGATGGTCACCGTTTTTATAATATTTGCATACATCCTGAAATTTGATAAATGCGCACATATAAGCTGCCCCTTTCCCTGATTTTTTGCTACTTTTTATTATACCAAACCCCTGCCCCGGATGCACCGTTTCCCCGCTAAAACTTTTGTAAACAAAGAAAAAAATTTTACCTTTTTTGTTGGCCTGTGCTATACTGTGTAACGACATTATATATAGGAGGGAACAGTTTCCATGAGCAGTTTTTTCAGTATTGACAGCCCCTTCTTTTCCTTTTTAAGCCGGCTGACAGATATGATTATTCTTAACCTGTTATACATTCTTTTCTGCCTGCCTATTTTCACCATCGGGGCGGCTACCTCAGCCCTGTATTATCAGGTAATGAAAATGGCCAAAAACGAAGAGAGCTACGCCTTTCGAGGCTTTGTAAAGGCCTTTCGGGAGAATTTCAAAAAAGCCACTCCCGCCTGGCTGCTTTTTCTTGCCGCCGCCATTATCCTGGGGCTGGACTTTTTCCTTTCCGCCCAGATGAGCGGCATTTATTTCCGTGTACTGCAATGTGTTTGCATCCCGGCAGCCCTTGCCTGGCTGATCGCCGTTGCTTACACCTTTCCCCTGTTTTCCAAGTTTGAAAACACTGTGAAAAACACCCTGCGCAACAGCCTTCTCATGGGGATCCGGCATCTGCCCTATACCCTGCTGATCCTTTTGATCAACCTTTCCCCCTGGCTGGCCCTTTTGCTTATCCCCCAGTTTCTGGGTATTGAGCTTTTGTTGATGCTTCTGATCTGGTTTGCCGGTGCAGCCTTCATCAATGGTCTTTTCTTTCATCGGATCTTTGCCAACTACATGGATCCGGAGACCACATGATCATCCATAAATCCGAGCTTAATCTTCCCACTGCTTTTCCTTTTCAGATAGAGCACCGGATTCTGAACAGGAAAGACAACCGACCGGGACATTTTCACTGGCATTCCTGCTTTGAGATCACCTACGTGGTTCGGGGCAGTGAACGCTATTTCGTCAATGGCGAGACTTACATGACCTCTCCCGGAGACATTATCCTCTTTAACAATATCGAGCCTCACGGCTGGGAGGTTCTGGAGGAAACGGAGCTGATCGTTATGGTCTTTCAGCAGGAGCTGATCGCCAACGGTTTCGCCCTTCTGGACTATGATTATCTGGAGCCCTTCCTGAAACGGGGCACTAATTTCAAGAACGTGCTTCCCGCAGGGGCCCAGGTCAATCGGGATATCCACCAGCTGCTGCTGGAGATCTCCAAGGAAAATGAGGACCGCACCGTGGGCTACCAGCTGATGATCAAGGCCAATATTTTAAAGATCCTTACCCTGCTGATCCGCCATTCCCAGGATACCACCAAATCGGATCGTCTGCTGGCCCGAAAGGCCCTGGAAATGCGCCGTCTCTCCGATGTTTTTGATTATATCAATCAGCACTACGACCAGCGCCTTACCCTGGCAGATGTGGCAGAGATGGCCTACATGAGTCCCAATTATTTTTCTCAATATTTTAAGCGGGTAACAGGGCAGAATTTCAGCGAATATATCAACAGCCTGCGTATTAAGAAGGCCCAGGAGATGCTGAAGGAGGGCAGCAAAAGCGTTATTGACGTGGCTATGGCCTGCGGTTTCCGCAACATGTCCAACTTCTACCGTATGTTCAAAAAGCATACCGGAACCACCCCCACTGCCGGGAACGAAACTTAAACATTACTTAAAAGCGGAAGATAATACACAAAAAAACGGAATTTTCGGAAGAAAGTTTCGTTTTTTTTAAGTATCATAAGCCCATAAATCTTACTGACATCGGAGGTACTTAAAATGAATTTAGCAAACAGCCGTTATAAAAAAGACTGGAATAAAAGTAAAGAAAAATGGACAAATTACTGGAACCATTGCAATACCGGCAGACCGCTGATGCATGTTATCTGCCGTAAACCGGATATTGAGCAGTATTTCGACGGAACACCGGCTACCGACAGCTACAAAGAGCAGATCTGCCAGGGCCGCTACTATAATCTTCCCCAGGAGCTTCTCTGGAAGAATATGGAGGATAAATATCAGAACGCTGAGCGTATGGTCGCTCGCTATCGTTACTTCTGCGATCATCACGAATTCCTGGGCGAGAGCTATCCCAACCTGAACATCGACTTTGGTCCCGGATCTCTGGCTGCCTACCTTGGCTGCGATATCGGCTTCAATGAGGATACCATCTGGTTCATCCCCTGCCTGGAGGATTGGGAAGATGTACCGGAGTTCAAGTTTGATCCGGAGAACAAATGGTTCAAAAAGCATCTGGAACTGGCAAAAGCCTGCAAAGAGCTGGCCGGTGATGATTTCTTTGTAGATATGCCTGACCTGATGGAAAATATCGATACTCTGGCTTCCATGCGTGGAGCACAGGAGATCATGTACGATCTCATGGACGAGGAAGACACCATTCATGAGCGTGTTGAGCAGGTAACCAACCTGTACTATGAATACTACAACCGTTTCTATGATGTACTGAAAGACGATGACGGCGGAAACTCCTACACCGTATTCCAGGTATGGGGTCCGGGAAAAACTGTAAAACTGCAGTGTGACTCCTCTGCCATGATCGGACCGGACACCTTCCGTGAGTTCATTCAGCCCTCTCTTATTGAGCAGTCCAAACAGGCAGATCACGTGCTGTATCACCTGGATGGAAAAGAATGTATCCGTCACATGGATGCCCTGATGGAGATCGACGGTATCGATGCTCTGCAGTGGACCAGTGGTGATGCCGGCCCCGACGGAACTCTGGAGGATTGGGATGTTATCTATGACAAGGCTATCGCAGCCGGAAAATCCCTCTGGATCAAGGTATACACCGGTGAGTTCGAGGATTGGATCAAAAACTGCGACCGTCTGGTTAAGAAATACGGTTCCCACAGCCTGTACCTGATGTTCCCGGAGATGTCTCTGGAGCAGGGCGAAAAGCTTATCGCTTACGCTGAAGAAAACTGGAGCGATGTTAAGGGTACCTACTGCGAAGAGCTGGAAGCTAAAAAAGCCTGATATTCAAATTAATATATTTTTAGTACAGATGCTGTCCTTTTTAGGGCAGCATCTTACTTTTTAGGGGAAAGCTCATAAAATTTCTTCGTTATATCTATCCTTTCTGTATATAATTTTAAAGTTTTCTTAGGATTTGGTGAATTTCATTGATTTTTCAAAAAAAGGGACTATAATGCCCTTATTAGGAATAGTTACATAGTAATTGAGAAAGGGATGCTTACTTATGCGTTGGTTAAAAGCCTTTTCACAAAAATATCCGCATTGGCGCCTGCTGCTGTACTGGCCGGTATTCGGCCTGCTTTTTTTGCTGGCTGAGCGGGGAAATCTCACCGCCACCTATTACCAGATGCACTGCGCTTTGGATGACGCCATTCCCTTCTGCGAATGGTTCCTTATCCCTTACCTTTTCTGGTTCGTCTATCTCATCGGCATGCATATTTACCTGTTCTTTACCGATGGGGAACGCTTCACAGAATTTATGCGGTTCATCATTCTGACCTATTCTGCGGCATTGGTCATCTACTACCTGTTTCCCACCTGTCAGATGCTCCGTCCCACAGCCTTTGAGCGGGATAACATTCTGACCCGGATCATGGCAGCCTTTTATGTATTTGATACCAATACGAACGTATGTCCCTCCCTTCACGTGGTGGGCTCTCTGGCCGTCACCTTTGCGGGACTACATAATCCCCGGTCCGATGCCCGTGTATGGAAGGTATTCTATATTCTTTGCGGTGTTATGATCAGTATCTCAACGGTTTTCGTCAAACAGCATTCCCTGCTGGATGTAGGTGCCGGTCTGCTGATCTCCATAGGCGCCTGGTATCTGGTTTACGGCAGAGAGACCAGCCGGGAGCTGCAGCATGCACCTCATCTGAATACATAAGGTCAATCGTAATTTTCGAATCATAATTTCTTTTAAAAAAGTGTTGACAATCCCTGCCCACCCATGTATAATAGCGTTTGTCAGTTGCGAAAGCGACGGACAGTACGTGCAGGAGTGGCGGAATTGGCAGACGCGCAGGCTTCAGGTGCCTGTGGTCGTTAAGACCGTGTGGGTTCAAGTCCCATCTCCTGCACTTATTTTTTTCAGGAAAAAGCAAACCATTATGTACGTAAATTCGTGCATAATGGTTTTTATTTTTTATTGACAACCCTCCCCTTCCCGTGTATAATCACTTTTGTTGGTTGCGAAAGCAGCAGACAACAATACGTGCAGGAGTGGCGGAATTGGCAGACGCGCAGGCTTCAGGTGCCTGTGGTCGTTAAGACCGTGTGGGTTCAAGTCCCATCTCCTGCACTTATTTTTTTGCTTTTTTAAGGGCGTATATCCGTTACAGATATACGCCCTTTTTATTTTTTCTTACTGACCGTCACTGATCTGATTCAGCAGTCGATCCCAGAAGCTCTGATTGTCTGTCTCATCCTCCCCTGAGGCGTCCTCACCCGGCGTTGTTTCCCCGGGAGTGGTTGTCTCCGGTGTTCCTGCCGTTGTTCCCTTATCCGGCTCCTGAGCGCTCTCTCCCTCCGTCAGAGAGTCGTCCTCCTCCGTTTCCTCATCGTCACTGAACCAGCGATCCCACCAGCTGGTATGCTGGTCACAGCTTTCATCCTTCAGGCTGTCCGGAATAACATACGCTGCATCCGGCGTTCCCGCAGATCCCTCTTTCAGATATATCTTTGTGCTGATAGTGTCCTCGGGACAATACTCTCCTGCCACCTTTCCGGAAACTGTACAGATCCGTACCTCCTCATGACAGTCGCAGTAGGATGTGGGGGCTGTACCCGGCGCATAATATTCCTTCGCCGTCATATTTCCCTGAAGGGAGGCATCACACAGGCCCTCCGTGGCCCGTTTTCCGCATTTGGTACAGATGGTGCAGGAGGTAAGATTCTCCATACCGGTAAAGCCCGTATCCTCCAGTCCGTCATGTGCCCGCTGCATAATGTTTTTCCACAGATATTTTACATAGTCGCTTTCCGTCTGCTCCTGGTTATTGTCGTAGCCGCCCCAGACGCCGCAGACGTAGTAGGGGGAATATCCCACAAACCACAGATCCTTTTTGTCTGTTGTGGTGCCGGATTTGCCTGCCAGAGACATACCGGAGAAATTTGCCTTCTTACCGGTTCCCGAGGTCATAACATCCTCCATGGCCGAAGTAAGCAAAAGAGCATTATTTTTGCTGATCACCAGTTTCTCTGTTGTGTTTGCCGTCAGCACCACATTGCCATCCTGATCCACTACCTTGGTATAGAAGGTCGGCGTCTCATAGGTACCGTTGTTGGCAATAGCGCCATAGGCTGCGGTAAGCTGCATATTGGTGACGCCGTGATAGGTGCCTCCCAGAGCCAGGGATTCCACCTTATCCTCCTCTCCCAGGTAGGTAAAGCCAAAGTTCACCAGCTGCTGCCATACGGCGTCTACCCCCACCATCTGAAGCACCTTCACCGCCGGAATATTGATGGAATCCGTCAGTGCCGCCCGAATCGTGATATTTCCGGAAAATTTATTGCTGGCATTGCGAATGGCTGTGCCGTCGGAATAGGCATAAGCCGCATCATCCACCACCGTTCCCAGGGTGATGGCTCCCTGTTCCAGGGCTGCTGCATACTCTCCCGGCACCTTAAAGGTAGAGCCGGGCTGGCGTATACTGTCCGTAGCCCGATTCAGCACCAGACTGGCTGTTTTCTCTCCACGGCCGCCGGCAATAGCCTTTACCTGGCCGGTGGTATAGTCCATCAGCACCACAGAGGCCTGGGCATCCGAGCTGTAATTCTCCTCGTTGTTGATCTCCTCCTCCACGATCTGCTGCAAGGTGGTATCCTCACAGGAATAGATGGTCAGACCGCCCCGGTAGATCATCTGCCAGGCTTCCTCCTGGGTACATCCCTTCTCTGTCTGGAGATCCTCCACGATCTGTTCCAGCAGGGCATCCTCATAGTAGCTGAGCACACTGGTCTGGTCTGTGGTGGCATTGGCCTCCTGGATCCGGGTAAAGACGTCATCTGCCTTTGCCTCTTCATACTCTGTCTGGGTAATATACCCCTGCTCCAGCATAGCCGCCAGTACCAGCTGCTGGCGCTCCTGACAGCTTTCCGGATGATTCAGGGGATTGTAGCCGGAGGGATTCTTGGTAATACCCGCCAGCAGGGCACATTCCGACAGGGTAAGGTCCGAAACCTCCTTGCCGAAATACTGCATGGCCGCTGCCTGAACGCCCCAGCAGCCGCTGCCCAGATTAATGGTATTCAGATAATTTTCCAGGATCCATGCCTTGGAATAGCGCTGTTCCAGCCGTACCGCCAGATACTGCTCCTGGAGCTTCCGCATCAGCTTATCCGAGAAGGTCTGCTCCTCTGTCCAGGTGGTAAACACGTTGTTCTTCAACAGCTGCTGGGTAATGGTGCTGGCGCCCTCGGAGAACTGAAACCCATTGGTCACACCCTTCACACCGGCCCGTACAATGCCCTTCAGGTCAATGCCGTGGTGCTGGTAGAACCGCTCGTCCTCTATAGCCACAAAGGCCTCCTGGAGCTGTTCCGGGATGCGATCCAGGGTGACATACACCCGGTTAGCACCCTCTCCCGCCAAAATCCTGGTGGTTTTTCCCTGATCGTCCAGGATTTCCGTGCGGAAACCGCTGGGGGTAACATCCAGATCATCAATATCCGGTGCCTGACTGGCGGCAAACACCACCAGGCCAATACCCACACCCACGGTCAGAAATATCAGAAGAAACAGTAACCGGAAAAAGGCCCGCCATAAGCTGTGTTTCTTTTTGTGTCTGTGTTTTTCTCGTTTCTGATTATGTGACATATATTTTCCTCATCTACCTCGTAAAGCAAGAAAAGGCCTTCGCCAAAGTATGTTTTGGCAAAAGTCTTTTCCTCTCTTACTTTTTATTTCTTTCCCAGGGCGGATACCACCGTCAGGCCTGCGCCTGCCGCCACAAAAACATCCGCCAGATTAAACACCACCCGGCTGAGTTTCTTGTTTTTGCAGGGGATGCGGATATAATCATCCACATAGCCCTGACAGACACGGTCGGTAAGATTACCCATACCCCCTGCCATCATCAGGATCAACGCCAGTCTGTCCAGCCCTTCTGTATCCTCACCGGGTTTAAAAAGCTGCAGTCCCATGCCGCCTAACAGGGCAGCCACGGAAAGATTCAACAGTGTCTGATGCTCCTTTCCCAGCCCCAGTGCCGCACCGGGATTCTCCAGACGGTGAAGCATAGCTCTGCCGCCGAGAACCGGCTTTTCTTCGCCCTTTTTCAGATGATGCACCATGTATTTTTTCACCAGGGCATCACCGGTATACAGCGCCAACAGGGCGGACAATGTCTTTGCTTTACTCATCTTTATGCTTCGCTGTCCTCTTTTTCTTCCTGCTCATCCTGCTCAGCAGCTTTTTCCTCAGCTACTTCACGGGCAGCCTCTACTTCGTCCTCATCCGCATCGGAGGGAACCACTACCTCGCCCTCGGCGAACTCAGCTTCGCACACCGGCATAGGAGCGCCGCACTTCATACAGAAGGCTGCATTGGAGGGAACAGCTGCACCACACTCGGGACAGGTCTCCTCGCCTCTGTACTGGGTGATCTCCTCTTTACAGGAAGCTACCTCAGCCTTCAGCTCTGTAATGTCCTCACAGATAGCAGCGATTTCCGGATCCAGGGTCTCTCCCTGCTGATATTTTCTGTACATCATCTCTCCCAGCTCTTCATAATTCTGGGCGATCTCATGGTTTGCCGTGTGGATCTGGCTTTTCAGCTTCTGGATCTCCACGAAATTCTCTGTTTTCTTTCCGATGACTTCTGCCGTCTCTCCGAAATTTTTTTTCAGCTTAGTGATTACATCTTCAAACATGGTATTTCTTCCTTTCTTATCTTATTATGATATTTTTTTTATGGTTTATACCAGTATTTCTCTTTTTTATTCCTTATCCGGAAGATACAAGGTCTCCTGCCCCCGCATCAGTATCTTCGGGCCGCCGGTTTTGGTGATATACTCCCGGGTAATGATAACCTCGCCAATGGAGGAA
>CAZUBP010000064.1:0-8296 GCA_964618605.1 uncultured Lachnospiraceae bacterium
ACCGTAGAGGATGATGAGCTTATCGTAGCCTTCCTGGATATGGTGGAAAACCACAAGATGGTGGTAGAGAACTCCGGACTTCTTACTGTAGCAGCTCTGAAGCATCTGGATGTAAAGGGCAAAAAGGTGGTATCTATTTTGAGCGGCGGCAATATGGACGTGATCACCATGGCTTCCGTAGTACAGAATGGCCTTATTGCCAGAGACCGTATCTTTACCGTATCTGTACTGATGCCGGATAAGCCCGGTGAGCTGGTACGGGTATCCAGCCTGATCGCAGAGCTGAGAGGAAACGTTATCCGTCTGGATCACAACCAGTTCTTCAGCACCAACAGAAATGCTGCTGTAGAATTAAAGATCACCATGGAGGCATTCGGTACAGAGCATAAGGAGCAGATCCTTCGGGAACTGGATGCTCACGGCTTCCGTCCGAAACTGATTCGTCCGAATCTGTAAAAATAAATGTATTTCGTCAAGAAAAAAAGCTTGACACACTGTAGCTTGTAGTGTAATATAACCAGGGTGTTGGAAATGGAAGCATTTGTTGAGAAAACCTTGCTCTATGATTTTTACGGAGAGCTTTTAACAGAACATCAGAGAGAAATCTACGAGGACGTCGTTCTTAACGATTATTCCGTCAGTGAGGTAGCTGCGGAGCTGGGTATCAGCCGTCAGGGTGTACATGACCAGCTGCGTCGGGTAGATAAGCTGCTGGCCGGATATGAGGAACGATTGCTGCTGGTAAAGCGCTTCCTGGATCTGAAGGAGAAGGTAAGCCGGATTCGGGATACCGTTTCCGCCTGTAATGGGGAGAATCTGGCAGAAGTAAAGAAAACGGTGGCAGAGATTTCCGACAGCATATTAGAGGAACTGTGATTCCTTAGGAGAACTATATGGCATTTGACAGCTTGACCGAAAAACTGCAAAATGTATTCAAAAGCCTGAGAAGCAAGGGTCGTCTGACAGAAGAGGACGTAAAGACTGCACTCAGGGAAGTAAAAATGGCACTTCTTGAGGCTGATGTCAGCTTTAAGGTAGTAAAGCAGTTCATTAAAGCCGTGCAGGAAAGAGCCATTGGACAGGATGTTATGACCGGATTGAATCCGGGGCAGATGGTTATCAAGATCGTTAATGAGGAGCTTGTTAAGCTGATGGGCTCTGAGACAACGGAGCTGGTGCTGCGCCCGGGAAATGAGATCACTACTATTCTTATGGTAGGTCTCCAGGGTTCCGGTAAGACAACCACCTCGGCAAAGATCGCCGGGAAGTTAAAACAGAAAGGCCGTCAGCCCCTTTTGGTGGCAGGCGATGTCTATAGACCGGCAGCTATTGAACAGCTGAAAATCAACGGACAGAAGCAGGATGTGGAAGTATTTTCCATGGGCGACAAAAAGAGTCCGGTGGATATAGCCAAGGCTGCCATTGACCATGCTAAACAGAACAAAAAGAACGTGGTGATCATCGATACCGCCGGCCGTCAGCAGGTGGATGAGAATATGATGCAGGAGCTGAAGGATATCAAGGCTGCTGTGGAGATCGATCAGACGATTCTGGTTGTGGATGCCACCACAGGTCAGAACGCAGTCAACGTGGCCGATTCCTTTAATCAGGATGTGGGCATTGACGGTGTGATCCTGACTAAGCTGGATGGTGACGCCCGTGGTGGTGCAGCCCTTTCCATTAAGGCTATCACCGGTAAACCGATCCTGTTTGTGGGCATGGGCGAAAAGCTGTCTGATCTGGAACAGTTTTATCCGGATCGTATGGCGTCCCGTATCTTAGGTATGGGAGATGTAATGAGCCTGATCGAGAAAGCTCAGGCAAACCTGGATGAAGAAAAAGCCAGGGAAATGGAGCAGCGGTTCAAAAAGGCGCAGTTTGGCTTCGACGATTATCTGGAAAGTATGAACCAGATGAAAAACATGGGCGGTATCTCCAATGTCTTGAGTATGCTCCCCGGCATGGGCATGGGCGGCAAGATGAAAGATATTGAGAGCATGATCGATGAGAAGGATCTGGCCCGTAAAGAAGCTATCGTGCTGGCAATGACGCCAAAGGAACGAGCTAATCCGGATCTGTTAAATGTATCCCGCAAGCAGCGCATTGCCAAAGGTGCCGGCGTGGATATCAGTGAGGTAAATCGCTTCGTCAAACAGTTCGATCAGACCCGTAAGATGATGAAAGCGATGCCCAAGAAAGGCAAACGCGGAGGTTTCCGCCTGCCCTTTTAATACGTAGATAAGGATAAGATCCTTTCTAATATAGATTTGCGAATATTATAAGGAGGTGAATGTATCATGGCAGTAAAAATCAGATTAAGAAGAATGGGAAAGAAGAAAGCTCCTGTTTATAGAATCATCGTAGCTGACTCCAGATCCCCGAGAGACGGACGTTTCATCGAAGAGATCGGTACCTATGATCCCAACCAGGATCCCAGCGTATATAAAGTAGATGAGGAAGCTGCAAAGAAATGGCTTGCTAACGGCGCTCAGCCGACAGAAGTTGTTGCCAAGATCTTGAAAATGGCAGGCATCGAAAAGTAATCTAACGGGAGGATGTAATGAAAGAATTAGTTGAAGTAATTGCAAAATCTCTTGTAGAAAAACCGGAGGAAGTTGTTACAACGGAAACCGAGACGGATGACGCTATTGTTGTAGAGCTGAAGGTAGATCCTTCCGATATGGGTAAAGTCATCGGGAGACAGGGACGTATTGCGAAAGCTATACGTGCAGTGGTTAAAGCTGCATCTTCCAAATCAGACAAGAAGGTAGTCGTAGAAATCCAGCAGTAAAAGGACGAGGGGTATTGTGAAAGCAATACCCCTTATTTATATCAAAGGAATACAATATGGAACAGTTTTTTCAGGTAGGCGTGATTTCCTCTACCCATGGCGTCCATGGAGAGGTTAAGATCTATCCCACAACGGATGATCCCAAACGATTTTTGAAATTAAAGGAAGTGCTTCTGGATGCACCGGGAGGCTATAAGCCCCTGAAGGTGGAAAAGATCCGCTTTTTCAAACAGATGGTGATTGCCAAATTTGAAGGATACGACACCATCGAGTCTATCCAGATGTACAGAAATCGCGGCCTGTATGTACCCCGGGAAAAGGCGGTACCCCTGCAGGAGGACGAATATTATGTAGCAGATCTGCTGGGTATGGATGTGGTTCTGGAGGACGGAGAGCCCTTCGGCAGGATCCAGGATGTACTCCAGAGCTCGGCGAATGATGTATATGTGATCCGCAGCCTGCAGCACGGCGAAGTGCTTCTGCCGGCTATTGCTGACTGTGTGAAGTCTGTATCTGTGGAAGAAAACCGTATGGTTATCCATTTGCTGGATGGCCTGGTGGAATAAAGGAGAAGAGCTTGTGAAATTTCATGTATTGACCTTATTTCCGGAAATGATAGAGCAGAGCTTTTGCTCCAGTATTACCGGACGTGCCATGGAAAAAGGGCTTTTGGAACTTTCCGCAGTTAATATCCGGGATTATGCGGTGAATAAGCATATGCGGGTGGATGATTATCCCTACGGGGGAGGCGCCGGTATGGTCATGCAGGCGGAACCCGTATATCGCTGCTATGAGGCGGTGCAGGAGAGTATCGGCCACAAGGCCAGAGTGATCTATCTGACCCCCCAGGGACGGGTATTTAACCAGACCATGGCGGAGGAGCTGGCGAAAGAGGAGGATCTGATCTTCCTTTGCGGCCACTACGAAGGTATAGATGAGCGGGTGCTGGAGGAGATCGTTACCGATCCCGTTTCCATCGGAGACTATGTGCTTACCGGCGGTGAACTGCCCTCACTGGTTATGATGGATGTGATCTCCCGTCTAGTCCCCGGCGTTCTTGGAAATGATCTTTCCGCTGTGGGAGAGTCCTTTGCAGGCTCTCTGCTGGAATATCCCCAGTATTCCCGACCGGCTGTCTGGAGGGACAAGGAAGTACCGGAGGTGCTTTTGTCCGGCCATCATGCCAATGTGGAAGCCTGGCGGCGGGAACAGTCGGTGATCCGTACGGCAAAATGGCGGCCGGATCTTTTGGAAACGGCGGAGCTGACAGGGAAAGAGCAGACATTAGTTAAAAAAATTCTTGCATCTGATAATGAGCTATAGTATAATGTAACACGTTGTAGAAAGAGATGGTCCTCTGGTACAAAAGGTGTATTAAGAACATCCAGAGAAAAGGAGAATAGATATGAACGACATTATTAAAAACATCGAAGCTGCTCAGCTGAAAAGCGAAGTGCCGGAGTTTAACGTAGGTGATACTGTACGTGTACACGGCCTGATCAAAGAGGGTAACCGTGAGCGTATCCAGATCTTCGAGGGTATCGTACTGAAGAGACAGGGTGGCGGAAACCGTGAGACCTTTACTGTTAGAAAAACTTCCAACGGTATCGGCGTAGAGAAAACATGGCCGCTGCATTCCCCCCACGTAGTTAAGGTAGAGGTTATCAGACGCGGTAAAGTAAGACGTGCTAAACTGTTCTACTTAAGAGACCGTGTAGGTAAAGCAGCCAGAGTTAAAGAGCTGGTAAAATAAGCTGACTGTTTTTGGTAAGCAGTCCAAATAAGGATTCTACAGGGACAGGTACAAAGGTTACCTGTCCCTGTTTCCATATTTACAAAAGTTTGGGGGAGTACATTTTATGAATGTAAAAATGCATTATGTCAGAGAGCATATGCGGGGGAGAATACAGATGCGATCGGTCTTTCTCTGGCTTTTTCAGATCGCCCTGGCTATCGTGCTGGGGGCTGTCTGCTCTATCTTTTTCTGTAAGAATGTAGAGCTGACGGAAGGCTCCATGGAACCCACCATCGAGATCGGGGACACCCTTCTGGTGAATACCCTGGCCTATAAGCTTTCCAAACCCTCCAGAGATGATATTATCGTATTTAAAAGCAACGATTCTGCCAGTGCCAGTCTCCATGTAAAGCGGGTGATCGGTTTGCCGGGAGAGACGATACAGATCACAGACGGCCAGATCATCATTGACGGTAAGACCTATATGGAAAAGAAGGATCTGGCTACGATCTCCTATGCGGGACTGGCGGAGCAGGAGATCACCCTGGGGGACAATGAATATTTTGTCCTAGGAGACAATCGCAATAACAGTGCGGACAGTCGGTATTCCGATATCGGCAATGTGGAAAAGAGTAATATTGTAGGTAAGGCCTGGTTTTGCATATCGCCCTATTCCCGCCTGGGCTTTTTGCGATAGCCGCTTAGTTTTAAAGGAGTAATATACATGACAATGACAATTCAATGGTATCCGGGACATATGACAAAGGCCAGACGGATGATGCAGGAGGACATCAAGCTCATCGATCTGATCATTGAGCTGGTGGATGCCCGTGTGCCCCTCTCCAGCCGCAATCCGGATATTGATGAACTGGGCAGAAATAAAGCCCGCCTGATCCTTCTGAATAAGGCGGATCTGGCTGACAGCAGTGCCAACGAAGCCTGGATCGCCTGGTTTCAGCAGCAGGGGTATACGGTTTTGCAGATCAATTCCAAGACCGGCGCCGGTATTAAGGCCATTACCCAGAAGGTGCAGGAGGCCTGCAAGGAAAAAATAGAGCGAGACAGAAGAAGAGGCATCAAAAATCGTCCCATCCGTGCCATGGTGGCCGGTATCCCCAATGTGGGCAAGTCCACCTTTATCAATGCCTACGCAGGGAAAAGCTGTGCCAAGACGGGAAATAAGCCCGGCGTTACCAAGGGCAAGCAGTGGATCCGTATGGGTAAGGGCCTGGAGCTTCTGGATACGCCGGGTATCCTCTGGCCGAAATTTGAGGATCAGAATGTGGGTATTCGCCTGGCCATGATCGGTTCTATCAATGAAAATATCCTGAATATTGAGGAATTGTCCCTTCTGGCTATCGATTTTCTCCGGGAGCAGTATCCCGGAAAGATCCAGGCGCAATATGAGGTAGAGGAAACCGGCGAGAAGCCTCTGGAGGTACTGGAGCGAATCGCCGAGAGAAGGAAATGTCTGGCTAAGGGCGGCGAATACGATTACGCCAAGGCGGCAGCTATGTTTATGGATGATTTCCGCAACGGCCGTATCGGCAGATTCACACTGGAGAGACCTGTGGAGGAACAGTAATGAAAAGCATTCGGGAAATTCAGGAGGAAATAAAGGCAGCTCCCGTTACAGAGCTGGAGCGCATCCGGGCTTTGTATGGGGATGATCCCAGAAGCGGTGTGCAAAAGCTGCTGGAAAAAATGGCAAAAGAGGCTGAAAAGCTGCAGCAGGAGGGAGGACGCACCGAGGCTATGAAGGCCTACGAAAAGCAGTATGGAGAATACGGCTATATCTGCGGTATCGATGAGGTGGGCCGGGGACCCTTGGCCGGTCCGGTGGTAGCCTGTGCCGTTATCTTACCAAAGGATCAGGAAATACTGTATCTGAACGATTCAAAACAGCTTTCCGCCAAAAAGAGGGAGCAGCTTTATGATGTGATCCTGGAAAAAGCGGTATCTGTGGGCATCGGTATCGTGGGACCGGAGGTGATTGACGAGATCAATATCCTTCAGGCTACCTATGAAGCCATGCGGCAGGCGGTTGCCAAGCTGGATCCCTGTCCCGATGTGCTGTTAAACGACGCCGTGACGATTCCCGGTTTGCCCATGCGGCAGGTGCCTATTATCAAGGGGGACGCCAAAAGCGTGTCCATTGCGGCTGCCAGTATTGTAGCCAAGGTAACCAGGGACCGGATGATGGAAGAGTACGATAAGGTGTATCCGGGGTATGATTTTGCCTCCAATAAGGGGTATGGTTCCCAGTCCCATATAGAGGCCCTGAAAAAGCTTGGCCCCACCGAGATCCATCGCAGAAGCTTTATCGGTCATTTTATTTAACATAAGGATGTGTGTATGAACAGGAGATCATTAGGTACCTGCTGGGAAGAGCAGGCAGCAGAGCTCCTGAGGAGAGAGGGCTGCGAGATTCTGGAGAGAAATTATCGCAGCAAACGTGGTGAGATAGACCTGATCGTCCGGGATGGCCGGTATCTGGTCTTTGTAGAAGTAAAATACCGGAGAGATACCGCCAGCGGCTTTCCGGAGGAAGCAGTGACACAGCAGAAGCAGTGGCGGATCATCCGAGCGGCCCAGGAATATATGCTGAAAAAGCATCTGCCGGAGACAACCCCCTGTCGTTTTGACGTGGTGGCGGTGTGTCAGGGGCGGATGCGGCATATTCGAAATGCTTTTGAATGTTGACACTTTACAGTATGGGGGAAGTATGATCTGGAAAAAGGAAAATGAGGAGAAGCTTTGTCTCCATGAAAATAAAGAAGGGGTCATGTGGCTGACCTTTCCTGCGCTGGATGCCTGCGAGGGGATCCTTCACGGTTTCTCCACCAGAAAAGGTGGTGTGAGCCAGGGGGATCTGGGCAGTATGAATCTCAGCTTTTCCCGGGGAGATGATCCGGCCAACGTGGCGGAAAATTATCGGCGTATTACCCGGGCACTGGGTATTCGTCCGGAACAGCTGGTATGTACGGATCAGACCCATACCACCAATGTGCGTATAGCGGACAGCTCCCATGGGGGAGAAGGGGTGACAAAACCGAAAACCTGGAGTGACGTGGATGGTCTGGTGACCAGGGAACCGGGAGTAGCCCTGTGTACCTCCTACGCTGACTGCGTGCCCCTGTATTTTTATGATCCTGTGCAGCGGGCTATCGGCCTGTCCCATTCCGGCTGGCGGGGCACCGTAGGAGAGATCGGTGCAGAGACGCTGAAACTGATGGAAGAAGCTTTCGGCAGCCGTCCCTCAGACGTACTGGCGGCTATTGGACCTTCCATATGCCAGGATTGCTACGAGGTAAGCGAGGATGTGATCGCAGAGTTTAAAAGGACATATCCGGAAACCCTGTGGCCGAAGCTTTTTTATGCGAAGGAAAATGGCAAATATCAGCTGAACCTGTGGGAAGCCTGCAGATACACCCTGCTGAAGGCGGGGGTACAGCCGGAACATATATCTTTGCCTAATCTTTGTACCTGCTGCAATGCCGATCTTTTGTTTTCCCATCGGGCCTCCCGGGGAAAACGGGGCAATCTGAATGCGTTTTTGATGTTAAGGCAAACAAAAAAAGGAGCCGTCATTCTTTGAAATCCATGTATTTCAAAGGTGGCGGCTCCTTTAGTATTTACAATATTAACGATGCTTTGCCAGCAGCTGGTTGATCTTTTCTGTGGTAGAACGAACCTTTTCTACGGAAACATCATGATTCAGGATGTCCATAATGCTGGCTACGTATTTGCCCATATGTGCCGGCTCATAG
>CAZUBP010000065.1:0-1956 GCA_964618605.1 uncultured Lachnospiraceae bacterium
TTCATCGGCGGACACGGAACAGCTATCGGTGGTGTTATCGTAGACAGCGGTAATTTCGACTGGAAGGCTTCCGGCAAATATCCCTGGATCAGCGAAGCTAACCCCAGCTATCACGGTATTTCCTTCGCAGATGCTGTAGGACCGGCTGCTTTTGCTACCTACATTCGTGCTATCATCCTTCGTGATACAGGTGCTACACTGTCTCCCTTCCATGCCTTCATTTTCCTGCAGGGACTTGAGACACTGTCACTTCGCGTAGAACGTCACGTTAGCAACACACTGAAGATCGTAGAGTACCTGAACAACCATCCCCAGGTAGAGGCCGTACATCATCCGTCACTGCCCACAGAGCCGACACATGAGCTCTATAAGAAATACCTTCCTAACGGCGGTGGCTCCATCTTTACCTTCGAGATCAAGGGAGATGCTAAAACAGCACAGACCTTTATCGATAACCTGGCTATCTTCTCCCTGCTGGCTAACGTAGCCGATGTAAAATCTCTGGCTATCCATCCGGCAACAACAACACACAGCCAGTGCTCCGAGGAGGAGCTTCTGGAGCAGGATATCAAACCCAATACCATTCGTCTTTCCATCGGTATTGAGAAAGTAGAAGATCTGATCGCAGCATTGGATGCCGCTTTTGAGGCAGTTAAGTAAAAAGATAAAACCGGCAACAGCCCACGCTCCAAAGACGGAGCATGGGCTCTTTGCCGTTTAAGAAAGGAAAAAGAAAACATGTCAAAAAAACACACAACCAACAGCCTGAAGCTGACCATCGCCATTTTCGTGGGTCTGGTTCTGGGAATTATTTTCGGATTCCTGATGCCCGGACGCATGGAATGGGCAGTGCCCGTACTGGATCTTGTTTCCGGTATCTACATGAATGCGCTGCGCATGATGATCTATCCCCTGGTATTCTGTTCTCTCATCGTAGGTATTCAGGGTATCGGCAGTATCTCCGCCACCGGACGTATCGGAGGACAGTGTATCCTCTATTACATCTGCACCACACTTCTGGCCAGCCTTTTAGGTCTGTTCCTGCCTAAGGCTCTCAATCTGGGACAGGGCGTACAGATTGAGATGGTAGAGAGCACCGTAGAAGCTACGCAGTTTACCAGCCTTCTGGATACTGTGGAGAGTTTGATCCCCAGCAATCCTGTTGCTGCCTTTGCAGAAGGCAATATGCTTCAGGTACTGGTATTTGCCATTATCGTAGGTATCACCTGCCTGGCTATCGGAGAAAAGGCCAAACCCTTCGTGGATCTGGCTGAATCCATCAACGATATTTCTATCAAGATCGTTTCCGTTGTTATGTATTTCACACCGGTAGGTGTATTCTGTTCCATCGCTTCCGTTATCTATGCCAACGGCAGCAGCACCATCCTGGAACTGGGCAAAGTGCTGATCGCTTTGTATATCACCATGATCCTCTTTGCACTGATCGTTTATGGCGGCATAGTAAAATTCCTGGGCAAATGCGGTATCGGTCATTTCTTTGCCAAAGTTATGCCGGCAGCCTTAAATGCCTTTGGTACCTGCTCCAGCTCAGCTACCCTGCCTATCAGTAAACGCTGTGCCGATGAGCTGGAAGTACCCAACGAGATCTCTTCACTGTCTCTGCCTCTGGGTGCCACCATCAACATGGATGCCGTTTCCATCGTTATGTCCTTCATGATCGTATTTTTCGCCAACGCCTGCGGCGTAGAGGTAAGCTTTGGTTTGCTGGCGGTAGTCATGCTGTCCAATGCTCTCTTAAGTATCGGTACACCCGGTGTTCCCGGCGGTGCCATCGCCTCCTTCGCAGCTCTGGCTTCTATCGCCGGACTGCCCACCGGTATTATGGGCGTGTATATCAGTGTCAACACCCTTTGCGATATGGGTGCCACCTGTGAAAATGTTTTAGGTGATCTGGCCTGTTCCGTTGCCATGAAGGAGACCACCAAAACAAAATAA